>WAPZ01000799.1 GCA_015520535.1 Candidatus Heimdallarchaeota archaeon | reverse complement strand
GTTAGGTATATCTTTCAAAGATACGTTTAATCCACAGAAATTCATTGTCAATTTGTTAAAAGTTACTAACTCCTTCTTGTAAATCGTCTATTGCTAATGCCTCGATCTATAGGCATGACGCACAACGGTTTTGCATATGGTGCGTTTGGCATTTCAACGCTCCAACTTTTCAGGTTTGCACTATGTTTATTTATTGCTATCACATTCATTTTTAGCACTATCTGCCAAATGCACTATATTTTTTGTTAGCAATAGGCTTTATTCTCGTTCAGTTGTAAATTCAACATCTCTTCCTTCTGATCTTTCTTTTCTTACCAGCTCTTGTAAATTTTCCGGAATTGAGGATAAAGGAACTATTAGCCCGTCAACCATTACCAAATCATTAAAAGGATTTGTCTCATTCATATGTTCAGTTGCAAATTCATTATCAAACATTGTTAAATTGAACATTTCACGTATTTGCCTTGCTTTATTTGAAACAGTTGAGTTTTTTGTCCCGAAATAATCACTTATCTCTTGTGCTGTCATATAAGGTTTAAAGGACTTGTCAAACAAAAAATTGATAGAGCCAATGGCATATATAACAGCTGCTGCCCAAATTTCAAGTTTTCCCCTTTTAAATGGGACTTCTCTTTTTCTCCCCATCTTTTTTATTAGCTTTTCTGACAACCGAAAATAATCGTCATCTAATTTTTGGGAACAAAACATACCAGTCATTTCCAGTAGTTTCTTTTCTCGTTCTTTTATCTCCTTTTTATCCATACAAATAGGTTCGTTTTTCAATTGGTATTTCTTTTACTTTATTAATATTCTCAATTATTTTCCTTAAAGCATTATGAAAGTCATTCATTTTTGGCGGATTACCAAAAAACATATCGTCAAGGTCTATTTCATCATAATTTTTCATTTCTTCAATGAGTTGAATTGATTTTTCAATAAAATCTTCTTCATCCTTACATTCTCCTGAAAGAAGTCCAAATTGTAAAGTCAAATCGTGATTAAATCTTTCCGCCTCAATCATTATTGCTCTATATGTTTCTTCTGATAAGTCTCCTGTATCCATTTTTGTTCTTTTTTTAGCTTATTGCTAACGGTTTGTGTAAGATTTCGTTGCGTGAAATTAGCGATAAACTCCATAAGTACAAAACCAATTTGAAAATCCGATAGGATTTTCCAAAGTAAGCCAAAACTTAGCAATGAATTTTACACGTTGTTACCCTTTGTTTTATTATTCAACTAGCTCTTTCGCTTTATTCCAAAGGTTTTCGCTTTTCTTCTGAATATCTTCTCCGACTTCTTTTATTTTTTCACCATTAGTGTATTTGTTTAAACTTTCAATCATTTTATTGAACTTCTCAATAGTTTTAAACATTTCTTCTGTATGTGGTATATTTTGTTCTTTCATTACTTTTTCCCAATCTACTTTAGCCAAAATTGAAAACATATATTTTGCAGCGATTTTACTTAAAAAGTATTTATCATACACATCATTCAATACTTTTCCTGATTCTCTATTCTTTACATATTCGATAGCCTCCTTTATTCTTTTTTTGTCATTTGATGATAGTAAATTACTTAATTTAAGTTTTGTTAAAGAATTAATTGCTTGTTCATTCTTTTCGTTTTTTAAATATAAATAAGTTTCGATTGACCAAATTATTTCATTGTCCAACCCTATTTCTTTTGCGTCTTGTAAAAATATTTCAAAATCTTTTAATGCTCTATCTTCATCAATTTGCCTATCCATCATTAACCTGTCAAAACCTCTGAATAAATGATTTAATGAGTGGAAACCTATATGTGTTTTTTCATTATCGAGATTTCCCCATTTAAAAAACAATCTTGTATAATACAAGTCTACATCTTTGTTTTTATTTAACCAATCTATATTTCTTGAAATTTCATCTTCTGACAAATAGTACAGTCCTTTTTCAAAAAATAAAAAGCCTCTAAAATATTGCAATAATGTTTTTATTTCAGAATCAGGAAGTAATTCTGGTTTTGTTTTCGTGCATTCATACAATGAAACTTCTTTACCTAAATCTTTACTTAAAATAACAATAGCACTCAAAATTGAATGCTCAATATTTTGTACATATTCTTTATCTTTTCCTGAAAGATATTCTTGATTTTGACTAATTGAATCTCCATAAATTATATTAAAAGCATCTGATAGCGTTGGGAAAATATCTTCATCTGTCTCCATTATAAAAGTTTCCATTTTTTTATAATCTCGATATATAGAAATATAGTCTAATACAGATAGGCTTTCAGGATTATTAGTATCATAATTTGTTACTTTATTGAAAATTCTATCGAGGTCGGTTTTGAAAGATTGGAATTCAGTTGATGTAGTATCTTTCGAAACAGATGCTCTAATTAGAATCTTGGCAAATTTATAAGTAGAGACTTTATAAGAGTCTAAATTTTCTTGTAACTCTTTTTTATCTTTTTCCAATAATTCATTATCTGTTTTATTTTTGTTAGAACAACTTATAATTAAGGTCAGTAGTATTATTGATAGTATATTTTTCATTGATTATATTCTTGTTTATCTGCTTAGTTTTTTAATAAAGGGTAACGGCCTTGCGCAAACGTCTGTGGCGGTTTTCCGAACCTCGTTTTTGTCTGCCGTAGCTTAAAGTTAAATATTTTCATCGAGTTTGTCAGCATACCCAAATGCCGCCATAGCGTTTTGCGCATTGTTGCCAGCAGTTTTTTTAATTTTTATTGTATCCAAATTCAGTCCGTGATAATAGTGCTTCTTTCCAGAATGATTCCCTATTGATAATAATTGAGTCGTCAGTTTTTGCAGATCTGTATTCAATCAAACAGAAACGAAAATTCTGTCGGGCGTAATCAATCCCTTTTTGTGATATTAGTTTCGTCAATTCATCATTAAATCCATGCCCAGTTCCTGCGTAAACAGACCACCGGGCCCAAATTCCAAAATCACCATAAGCTGAACCAACATATTTTTTCCCATTTGATTTATCGAAAATTACATATACTCCTTTTATGTTTTCCAAAGCTGCTTTCCAATCGGTTTTCTGATATTTAAAGATTAATTGCAACTCGGGGAAGTCAATATTAATATTCTCGTATCCTGGGAAGTTGATTCCGTCATATTGTCGTTTGAGTATTTGTGATACTTTGAAGTCAGCATAGTAGCCTTCAAGTTTAAAAGCTCTGCCACGCATTCCTTGGTATCGGTTAAAATCAATAATCAGACGTCCAATCATTTCTTTGTGCAAATCCTGAAGTTCTACCTTGTATCCAATTTCAGTATCTTTCCAATTATCGTATCTCTCTTTGACTTCAAAGATTCCACCAAACAGCCATTTATTTGGTTCGTGATAAAATTGAATCAAGCTGAAAATATATTTTCTGTTAAAGTCATTTTTGCCACCACGCCATTGATTCCAGTCTATCCAATTATTCAAGTCAGCCAAATAAACATTCAATGGATGTTCATAGCCATTCCAACAGGCTAAATGCAACTTGTATTGGTTCAATTCAGAATCATTTATATGCAGTATAG
>WAPZ01000798.1 GCA_015520535.1 Candidatus Heimdallarchaeota archaeon | reverse complement strand
GGTTTGGCACCTCGATGTCGGCTCGTCACATCCTGGGGCTGGAGAAGGTCCCAAGGGTTGGGCTGTTCGCCCATTAAAGTGGCACGCGAGCTGGGTTCAGAACGTCGTGAGACAGTTCGGTCTCTATCTACAGTGGGCGTAAGAAATTTGAGTGGATCTGACTCTAGTACGAGAGGACCGAGTTGGACTGACCTCTGGTGTACCAGTTGTTCCGCCCGGAGCATTGCTGGGTAGCTACGTCGGGAAGGGATAAGCGCTGAAAGCATATAAGCGCGAAACCCACCACAAGATGAGATTTCTTTAAAGGGTCGTGGAAGACTACCACGTTGATAGGTCACAGGTGTAAGTGCGGTAACGTACGTAGCCGAGTGATACTAATAACCCATAAGCTTATGTACAAATCGTTTTCCTTTAGGACTCTTCGATACGTTTCATCTTTTTGTGAACTACTCAGAGACCTAAAGGAAACACTCTTTTTTTTAGTAAAATTCTAAGCTTACTATTCTAGTACTTCTTTTTTCTTTATGTTAACTTATAGAGTTAGCAGTTTACCGTTTTCAGTCAGTAGTTATTTTCTACCAATTGATTACTAGTTACTGCAAACTAAGATTTAAGGTGTCCCGCCCCTGTAAATAAGGTTCGGGTAAATTATAGCAACAAGGCTATTTGAAAACACAACGATTTAAGGTGGTTATAGCAACGGGGCTCACCTCTTACCATCTCGAACAGAGAAGTTAAGCCCGTTAGCGCCGATGGTACTACGTATTGTGGAAGAGTAGGTCGCCGCCTTGTTTTAAATCCCAATCATTTTTATGATTGGGATTTTTTTATGCCTTAATTGTAAGATGGGCTTAATAGCCAAAAATGGTTGGTAAAAACTTCTCAATCCTTTATGAATAAAGGGCTACAATAAAGTTTATTGAAACTGGTTTCAATAAACTTTATTTGTGTTATGAAAACACGAAAAAAAAGCGATGTTGGGCTTGTGGAAGCCTAGACACAATTAAATGGGGGAATAGAAAAAATAAACAACGATTTAAATGTAAAAATTGTGAGATATTATTTACTTCACAAAATAAATCAGTTACCAAATCAAATCGATTTATTTGGTTTGAAAAATGGGTAATTGGCAGAAGAACTATTGATGATTTAGTAAAAGAAAGCACTTATTCAAAAAGAACTTTAAAAAGATATTTTAAACAGTATTTATCAACTCCTCCAAAACTATCTATTTATCCTTCCGAAAAAGTTAATTTAATTATTGATGGCACTTATTTTAGTAATGGTATTTGTTTAGTTTTGTATAGAGATGCTACCATTAAATTCACACAACTTTATCGATTCTCTGATGGCGAACATTATTTAGAAATTAAAGAAGATTTACTGAATCTTTTAAAACTAGGAGTTCAAATAGAAAGCGTAACTTCAGATGGACACAAATCAATCTTAAAAGCAGTTAAAGAAGTTTTGCCTGATGCTGTTTTACAGCGTTGTTTAGTACATATTCAAAGAGATTGTAGGATTTGGTTAACAAAACATCCTAAAAGTATTGCTGGATATGATTTAAAACAGATTGTATCCAAGATGCACACCATAAAGAACCATTACCAACTTAGTTTTTGGCTTTTAGATTTACACAATTGGTATCAAGAATATAAAGACTATATCAATGAAAAAAGTTACAACTTAGAAACTAACAGGTATTGGTATACACACAAAATGGTTAGAAGATCTTTTATGACAATTAAAAGAGCATTACCTAATATGTTTCATTATTTAGATAACCCAAATATTCCTAAATCATCTAATTCTATTGAATCTTTTTTTGGGCATATGAAAGGGCATTTAAACATTCATAGAGGCTTATCATACAAGCACCGAAAACAATATTTAATGTGGTATTTGTACTTTAAAAACAAGATGTAGGTTTTATTAGCCATAAACTTACCAGTAATGAAAAAAGGGCTCTCAAAAGAAAGCCCTTCTCATTACTGTATAAGGATAATCCTATCGCTAATAAGTTGCTCCTCAGCAGAGCTTATGTCCTTTTCGGATTAACGCCGATAAAATAAAAAATATTATTGGAAAAATCACCAACCATTTTTGGCACCATTACCTATATATACAACAATTAAGATGCCAAAAACCCTAATTTTTAAACTGGATTTGAAAAAAATTATCCAATTCCTTTAAACCAATCTTGAAAATAATCACCAATTACTGGGATGGGTTTTTTTGAGCCTTGTATTGCGCCAATAAAACCTAAAAGCCAAATAACAAAACTTAATCCGGAGAAAATCATAGAAACGGTAGCACTTCCCGATAAT
>WAPZ01000797.1 GCA_015520535.1 Candidatus Heimdallarchaeota archaeon | reverse complement strand
CGGTAACTTAATAAAAAGGCTTGTGCATCCGGGGTAAGATAGGGTTTTTCGCGATGATATAAATTGGCAAAATATTCCAGAAAATATTCCGCGAGAGGGATGATATCATCAATTCGTTCCCTTAATGGAGGAACATGAATGGATACCACATTAATTCGATGGTACAAATCTTCCCGAAATTCCCCCTGCTTAATCATGTCTTCCAGATTCCGATTGGTGGCAACGATTAAGCGTACATCCACTTTCTCAACCTTTTCTCCACCCACACGGGTTATTTCTCCCGTTTCAATTGCCAGTAATACTTTTGCTTGAGCAGCGGGGCTCAAATCCCCGATTTCATCCAGAAAAAGGGTCCCGTTTTGCGCTAATTGAAACTTTCCTTTATGACTATATTGGGCCCCTGTGAATGCGCCTTTTACGTGACCAAACAATTCGCTTTCAATCAAATTATCCGGGATGGCGGCACAATTCAACTGGACAAAGGGAAATTTTGCACGGGAACTGTTCCGATGAATTGCACGGGCGATCATCTCTTTACCGGTACCACTTTCGCCGGTAATTAACACGGTAACATCCGTCTTAGCTACTTTATCCACAATAGCCAGGATTTCTAACATCGCTTTACTGTGACAAACCAGTTGATATCGTTGTTGGGTCTCTTCCAACAGCAATTTTTTTTCTTTTTGAATGTTAAGATAATCTAACGCCCGTTGAATGGTTAAAATCAATCGTTCCGAGGAAACTGGTTTTTCCAAAAAATCATAGGCCCCCATCTTGACTGCTTTAATGGCCGTCTGAATATCACCATGGGCACTTAACATAATAAAAAGTACATCGGGGTAATTTTGAATTGCTTTTTCTAAAACCTCCAAACCGCTCATATCTGGTAACCGGAGGTCCAACAACACAAGATCAATGGGAGGATTATTTTTTAATATCTTTAACGCGGTTCTGCCATTATCCGCTTCTTGAACCCGGTAGCCTTCATCAATAAGTATATCTGAAACTAACATTCGGAAATTATTATCATCCTCAACAACTAAAATGGAATACATATCAGGCTTCATAGAACATTTCGCTAATTTTATTTTGTGAAACAGGCAAATATATCCAGAAAGTGGTGCCTACATTTTCCTGACTATCAAAAAAAATCTCTCCGTAATGATCTCTAACAATTTTTCGTGCAATAGGCAATCCCAATCCGGTTCCCCTTTCTTTATTACTGAAATAGGGTTCAAAGATTTTCTCTTTTATCGCTTCGGGAATCCCCATACCATTATCTGCAATTTCAATCACGACAAATTCCACCTGTGGATATTTTCCATTGTGCAACCCATGTGCCAAATAAGTAGAAATATGAATTGTATCTCCCTCCTGCACCGCCTCGATACTATTCTTTAGAATGTTCATAATAGCAAGGGATAGATGATTTAGATCACCTTCTATTTTGGGAATATCTTCAGTAAATTTTAAATCCAGATTAATTTTCTTCAACGTCGCCAATTGAAGCTTTTCAATACATTCACGGATTATACGGTTTATATTAATTTTTTTAATTTCTTTTTTACTTAAGATAGTTAATTGCATTAATGATTCCGAAATTGACTGAAGATGATCAAATTCAGTAAAAAGGAATTGAATATATTTCTGAATTTTTTTCCGGTTATCCGCTACATTTACATCATTCATGTGCTCAACAATTTTGTGGATTTTTTCGGTAGCCAATAACATCGAGGCCAATGGCGTTTTAACTTCATGGGCTAATTTGCTGGCAAATTCCGTCCAGGCCAACAATTCTCTTTCCTGTACGCTTTTAGTAATATCCTTAAGTAAAATAGCTTTTCCCAGAAATTTACCCTCTTCATCGGTAAGTATTTCCCCTGTTATCATTAAACGAACCGTTTCATCTTCTTCTTTTAATTCATGTTCCCGTCTGACGGTTTTTTGTGAAGTGTTCTCCAGTGCCCGCACCACATCAAATAGATATTTTAATCGTTCATTATTTATTACTTGAACTGCTGTTTTAAGGGAGTCAATGGTATCTAGAATCTCCAGAGGTAACCGCAATAACTCGCGGGCTTTCCGATTAATTAAGTGTATTTTACCAAATTTATCCAACAACACTACTCCCACATCCATATGCTCTAAAACCCACGCACGAAAGGCATTTTTTTGATAAATTCCAATTAATTCACGCATTTTTTTTCTTTTTGACTGTATGATGGCAACTAAAATCACAATTCCCATCACCACCCCGACAATCCCAATCCGGAAATAATAGTACATGTTATTTAATGTCACGCCCGATAAATAAAACACGTTATCCCTGTCTCTGTGAATTAAAAGTGCATGGGATTGGTCTGTAAAATGGACTGCTTTTGGCATAATTTGGTCAGGTGTACGATATAATAAACGAAACCGTTCTGATAAGATATAACTAAACTTTCTGTCATACAAAACATATTCATTTCGATAATCACCCACCAGATTTGCTGCCAGGATAAAACCCGTTTCTTCCGGATTCAAAAGAAAATCCAAAACTTTGAATCGAGTAATTTTTAAATCTTCGTCTACAGAAATAATCGCTCCGTCTTTTCGCAAAAAAATGACTTCCTGTTTACCGGATGCCAGATTTTTTACTTCAAGAATTTGATTTGTAACGATACCTTGAGGAAATGATATTTTCCGAATGTTGTCGCGGTGATTCCAGGACCAAATTCCCACAAAATCGGGCTCCGATTGTTTTTCCCCGTAATGGGAACGAACAATAAAAACATTCTGATTCCCGGAATTATCTACGAAAGGTTGAGGAGAAATCCAGACAAAAGAGCCAAATTCCCCATATTGTTTCTTATATAAAATTTTTCCATCCAGATCCAAAACAATAAACCAACTATGGTAATCATCCATCCCTGCGTAATAGGCACCATTTCCCGAAGCATAGGTACCAATAAGCAGCTGATAGGCGGAACCGGGTACAAATTTACCAGTGCACACGTTTTGGATGATAGGAGCTATATGAACATCAAATTCAATATTCGTTTTTTGTAAATCATATAATAATATATGCCGCGGCGCATCTGTAAAAGCTGTATTTAGGATTAAAAAAATTTTATAGGAATCTAAAGGATGGAAAAATGCGCCGCCGATATAGATTCTCCCTTTCTGGGATTTAAATATTTCCTTTTTCTTACACACCTCCCATTTTTTTACTGCCTGATTTGTGCTGGTCGGGAGTAATATCAACTCAAACCTATCCTTTTTTTGTGCATTTAAAAGGAGCTCATAAATACCATCCTGGTTATAATCTATTTTGCCAATGTACCCAAAAATTGCAGTATCGTTTATTGCTTCGATAGTTGTTCTTTTAAAAGTTCTCAGGATGACCATTGATAGGTCGTTGGGATTATTGTATATCCGAATAAATTCATCATTTCCATCACCATCAATATCTACTGGATAGAGAATCGCATTGGGTAGACTTTTTTCAATAACGAATTTTTTTTGAAATTTAAATGGATAAACAATAAAATCCGTTACGGGTTGTTTTTTGTATTGTAAATCCGAGCAGGAAAGAAAGAAGAATGAGACAAAAAGTAAAAGCCCCAAAACCTTATTTTTGGGAATTCCGAAATGCCATTTCATTCTTTAACCATATTGAAATGACTGAATTTTGTTACATAAAAATTTAAAGAACGGTATTTTTTAAAATCAAGGATTTTGAGTATGTAGTATATCTTTAATTGTGTCTGGTAAAAACACAAAACAGCATATTATGGGCAAAAACCAAAATAAAACATTGTTAAAAGAGCAGGGAACAGTTTTCTATTGGATAGTGCGTAGAAATATTTTTATGCCATCTTAAGCGAAATGGATAAGCGTTTTATGACCCGACGTTTGAAAAAATGGGAGTATTATGCCACCATTTATCTTAAACAAAAAAGAAGAAAATGGTCCACAGAAGCATGCAGACACAATTAATTTAACACTACCTTGGTAATTCTGAATTATAAAAGTGCTAATGGATTAGCCTGACTTTGTCATTAAAATAATTACAGTATAATTTTCTGCTCCAAATTGGCAGAAATATTGTCCAGGTGGAAGATTTTGGGGTAATTTAAATGTTATTCTGTAAATACCTGGCAATAAAGTTTTATCGACAATAGTCTTTACCAAAATCCAATCTTCAGTAAAAATTTTAATTTTTACGTACATTTTCTTTTGAAGTTGAAATTGAATTACAGTAGTGTTTTTAAACGGGTTTGGATAATTCTGATAGACTTTGAAAGGTAAATTCTGAAAATTATTTAATTCTGTGCCGTCCTCGAAAGAAACGATGTTTTTATCAGTTTCACCACAGTAGATAAAAATTATGATCAATAAAATAACGGACAATTTGCTATAATTTCTCATAGCATGCTCCTTGATTTTAAAAAGATATAATTAAATCACCATGCCAGATAGTTTTATAAGTTCTTTTATAACGGGATATATTTATTTGAAAAATCCAAAAGTTTAATCCAAGCCCATAAGAAAAATATGATAATTCAGGTGAATCTCTGTGGATAGTAGTTCCAGCTCGGATAAATAAAGCATTATATAGATTTATTTCCCCTCCCATTCGTATGTATTTCAAAATATTATTTTCGCCAATGTGGTTTTCTAAATCTATTGATAATAATGAGGATATGTTTTTT
>WAPZ01000796.1 GCA_015520535.1 Candidatus Heimdallarchaeota archaeon | reverse complement strand
GTACCTGTAGATGATGAGCTCTATTCACAAGAAAATGAACAGTATAATATAAACGCGGTAAATACCATACCTAATTATGCTGTTAATAGTAGACACGGATATTCTAGCAGCCAAGCCCCATTATTTAGCGAAAATTCAGCACCATCTGCTAAAACAACCGATATTGCGGAAAATCATAATAAAACTCACTACTTTTGTCCAAATTGCGGCTTTGAAGTCCAAAAAAGTGATATTTTCTGCCCAAACTGTGGCATTAAACTCAATCTTTGAGTTTTTCTCTTTATTCACTAAAAAAACTTTTTTATGCCATTTTAATGAACAATCCAAGAAAAATGACGACAATGGCCAAAATGCTCCTTAAACTGCTGTTGTATTGAAAGATCAATTGGAAATGACCGATAATATTCCTTAATAAAAGCTTCGGTCTTTTTTAAATTTTTCATGATTAGCGTGGCATATTGGATAAGTAGCAAAATTCTAGAGAGCAAAAGAACGTTTTGTTTAGATAAAAAGAGATTTTCTGTCATTTTATCGAGAAGCGAGTTCATAGGAACTATACAAGGCTGAAATTCGGGTGTTCTTCTATGATGCGGACAGCTTAGACGGACAAATAATCTTGCCAGCTTAAAATTCTCCCATAGCACATGAATTTCAAAGGGGTATGGCTCTTTTTCCGGTATTATAGTCCATTTAGCTTTTGGAAAGACACCGTCTTTGCTTGTTATTTTCCATTCTTCTGGTAAACTACTTTTCAGCAGTCGTTGAAGATAGAAAAATCGAGTTGACTCAATATAACGTGTGCGATGCATTCTGATTCTTGAATAATATTCATTATTTACGATTCGTTGAAAAATGGCGTCTGTCGTCAGCAGTCGGATTAGATGATATAAGTACGTATATGAAAACTCCGTGGTTATTGGTTGTTGCTTGGAAAAATGTTGCATAATTTGTGTTATGGATTCCAAATGAAGATATTCTGGGATTGTGGTGATTTTCTTCCAAATGAGCCAAGCTATATGTTCGATGGTGTTTAAATCCGGAAATACGGTGTCAATTTCGTCATAAAATTGGCTAAAATCATGTTGTATAATTCTTTTAAGTTGTTTTTCATTTTCAGCATGTTCAAACTTGTCTATAATGTGTGAATAAAGATTTTTTGGAAGGTTGCTATAAATCTCTTCAAAGGATTGGTCCAAGAATTGGGATAATGCTTTTTCAATTAATCCAATCATATGTTTAAGATATTGATGGTAAAGGACGTAATGGGAAAATTGTTTATATGCAGTTCTCCAATATGGTTGGGGGACAAGATTGATAGAAAGAATGTCAAAATTTTGATCTTTAGGTATGGAACTGATAGTCGGCCATTTAGTTATTTTATGCAGTTTTTCCGTCAATTCGATATGAAAAAAGGGTACGTAGGATGGTGGTGATTGATTTTTTGTGTCAAAGGTGATTTTGACGTTTTTCTGGTACAGCATTTTGAAGAAATATTCGATGAGAAAACGATAGAAAGATAAAAAAGTCTCTGGTGCAAAATGGTCAGTTTTTAAGAACGTAACAAAGTTTTTTGAGCCTGCAATTTTATACGTGATGAACGCTTTGGATAAAAGATTTTCTGGCAGTGCAAAGTTTTCAATCTCAGCGATGACTCCTACATGAACGAGGGTGTCTTTTTTTAATTCGTTGATTCGTTTGAGAAGATATTTAACTTCTTGCCAAGCAGCTTGTGGGTTTTCAATAAGATTGGCGTAAATAAAAATAATTGAAGAACCATGGATTTCTAGATCTCTAAATATTTCAAACTCGGTAGAAACGTTTTCGGTTACAACCAAAGTGATATTGACATCATATACTTTTTCTGGGGTAGCCCCAGACGAATTACTATCTAGAATCTGAATGTGTGCTTTACGGGCATAAAAATCACCGCCCATGGTCAAGTCATATCGTGTAAGCGTAGAAATATTAAATGCTTGAGCCACTAGTCTTCGTGCTGACTTTGCCGGCGAATAGGAAATAAAAAAGCTTTTTAAAGAGAACATTGTCATTTTAAATGCAAATCCTTGTCATGTTTGCTGTTTCTTTTTCTATGTATACAAAATAATCATACCTAAAAAAGCCATCGATAAGAATTGAAAAAAGATTTAATTCCCATCTTTCTTCGAGTTACTTGTCATGAAGCATGGCGGAAATCTTGTGGGATGGATTATTCAATGAGCACGATTAAATGTGATGTATTAATTGTGGGTGCTGGAGTTTTTGGGATGTCAACAGCCTATTACATAAAAAAAGAAAACCATGCATTAAATGTTGTGGTTATAGACAAAGAAGCGGGTGCAGGTCGCGGTACAACTTCTAAATCAGCTGCTGCCTATCGAATTTATTTTACAAGTACAATTAATCGTAAATTAGCTGCTAGTAGTGTGAATTTTTACGAACATCTCCAACATGAAAAAAAAATAGATTTGGGATTACATCAAACAGGATACTTATGGTTACTGAATGAGGAAAAGTATAAACGTTTGGCGCATGCTATTTCATTAATGAAAAAAGAAAATCTGCCGTTAGAAATATGGGATCGGGAGACGACGCAAAAAAATGTTCCAAATTTGGTAACGGATTTTACACACGATGAAGATAGAGAATTGCTCAATTTAGTTCCTGTAGACTATTCAATTTTAACTAAACGTGCCGGTTGGTTAGATCCCCATTCGTTGGTTAGTTTTTATGAGCAAGAATTCAAAAAGATGGGTGGCAAAGTCTATTATGGAAAAAAAGTCAAAAAAGTGTTACTCGAGGCCGAACCTTCTATCGGGCTTCCAAAAGAACCACATATTTGGCAAAAAGCAAAGATTAGCGGTGTGGAAACTACCGATGGTACTAGATTTGATGCAAACACTTTAATCTTGGCAACTGGCCCGTGGACAAACTTTTTATTAGATCCACTCGGAATTGATAGTCATACTAAACCGAAAAAACGCCAACTGTTCCAATTGAAAAGTCAAAAGTTCAGCATTTTTAAAGCGCCGCCAGCCTTTTCACCAAATCCGCTACCCTTCACCATATTACCCTATAGTGGTGTATATTTCCGATATAATCCTAATGAGGAGACTGTATGGATTGGCGCTGCCGACAACATCGGACGTCCGTTCAATGATCCCGAAAAATCGATTGATGACCCACAACCAGAAATGGACTTCTATGAATATGGAATCTATTATGTATTATCAAAATATTTCCCTATTTTTGAAAATATTCGTGTTGACACGGCGTGGGCGGGATATTACACATACAATACAATAGACAAAAACCCGTATGTCTTTCGTGCGGATGGGCTTAATTTGATAATCTGTACGGGTGGTAGCGGAAGTGGAATTATGAAAGCAGATTCTATTGGTAGAATTACCGCAGCCTTATATTACGAACAAAAAGAAGCGAAACTCTTTGGCGACGTTCCCTTTAATGTGGATGATTTAAGTGTAAAAAATCGCCGTGTAGAACATGAAGAAATGGTAATTTGATTCTCATTCATCGGAACGTGGTTGCCGAAAAAAAGAACATAAAATCTATCCACCCATTCTTTCGTTTTTATCCAATTTTTTTGTAAAGCCTCGTGAAAAAATCGTTAAGATCGATATTGCCGCCACTTATAATTGCGGCTACACGTTTTCCTTTTATGGCAACTTTTTTAGAGAGGATACCAGCCAAAGAAACGGCACCAGAAGGTTCAACAACTAATTTCATTCGTTCCCAATAAAATTTCATCGCATCTAAAATTTCTTTCTCCGAAACAGTAATTATGTCAGCTACATTTTCCGAAATAATTTTAAATGTTCTTTCACTTAACGATGTCCGTAACCCGTCAGCGATGGTTTGTGGATTAACACTTGGATGTAAAGTTCTTGATTTAAAGGAGCGAAAAGCGTCATCTGCCTTCTCCGGTTCCACGCCAATAATTTCAATGTCTGGATTTATTCCTTTTGCCGCAATTGCCGTTCCAGATATAAGTCCGCCACCGCCAATTTGGCAAAATATTACATCAATATTTTTTACATCATGCAGTAGTTCTAAAGTGGCAGTACCCGCTCCTGCAATAACGCGATTATCGTCGTAGGGATGAATTAACGTGAAATTGTGCTGTTCAATTAAAGTCTGGGTAGTTTTTACACGATCTTCTGGTTTAGTGCCACAAAATACAACATTTGCTCCATATCCTTTCGTCGCCGCTACTTTAACTTTTGGTGCATTTTCTGGCATCACAATTGTGGCTTTTACATGATGTAATGCTGCAGCAAGAGCAACTGCTTGTGCATGATTGCCACTTGAATGTGTAATGACACCACGTTCTTTTTCTTCTGGAGTTAACAAAGAAATGGCATTGTATGCGCCACGAAATTTAAATGCACCGATTCGTTGAAAATTTTCGCATTTTACAAACACCTCGGCTTGTGTTAAATTATTCAGTGTTCGTGAGGTCATAACTGGCGTATGATGTGCAACATCCTTTATTCTTGCATAGGCGTCTTTTACATCGGTATACGTTGGAATTTGCATTGATTATACCTCTGTTTTTTAAAATAGGAAAAAAATAAAATATTAAAAGCCTGCGGCTTGTCCATCTTTTCTATGATCAGAACCGGCAATCCATACTCCATTTAAATTAAAGATTGCCTGCCCACCGCCAAAATTGGACATGGTTTCATGAATCAAATGGTGTCCTTTTTTGCGTAATTTTCCTTGTTCATCAGTGGGAATTCCATTTTCTAGCGAAACTGTGTTATTTGATTGGGTGTGATGGAAGCGTGGATGTTCTAAAGCTTCTTGCGGACTCATTTTATAATCTACTATATTGCTTACAAATTGTGCATGGGCTTGTGCTTGATGTGGACCACCCATAATTCCAAACACGCCAAGAAATTCGTGTTCTTGATATAAAGCGCCCGGGATAATTGTGTGAAAGGGTTTTTTCCTAGGTTCATAACGATTCGGGTGTTTTGGGTCTAAAGAAAATAATGCACCACGATTTTGTAATTTAATGCCAGTTTGTTCAGCGACTAAGCCACTACCAAATCCCATATAAAGACTGTTTATGAAAGAAATGGCATTTCCTTCGTCATCAGCTGCTGCCAAATAGATTGTATCTTCACCCAATTCAAGGCCGGGACTTGGTGACGCCATAGCTTGCTCCATTTTAATTAGTTGTGCACGTTTTTTTGCATAATCTGACGATAGAAGTGTGTCCAGTGGGACGTCAAAAAAGTCCGGATCGGCATTAAATTGATAGAGATCGGCGTACGCTAGTTTTTTTGCTTCAATCATGATATGGTATCGTTCAGCTGATTTTGAGGAAAATTTGCTAAAATCAAACTCTTGCATAACGTTTAGCATTTCCAATGCTGCAAAGCCTTGTCCATTGGGGGCATGTTCATATACATCAACACCACGATAATTAATTTTGATGGGCTTGGTTTCTTTGGTGGTATGAGCTTTCATATCATCAAGAGTTAAAAAGCCACCATGTTTTTGAACAGTTTGGACTATTTTTTCGGCAATTTCTCCCGAATAAAACACATCGACTCCTTCTGATCCGACAACTTCAAACGTTCTTGCTAAATCAGGATTTTTCATAATTTCTCCTACTTTTGGTGCTCGTCCATTTAGTTGAAATAAGCGACGGGCGTCATCATTGAGTAATGTTCGTGGGGTTAATATATGCCACACTTCAGAGATGATTGGGCTGACGGGAAAGCCATCACGAGCATAACGGATTGCTGGCTGCAAAACTTCCTTGAATTCTAAGTTTCCATAGTTTTTTACTAAGTACCACCAGGCATGCATTGCACCGGGCACCGTAACAGGTGCACCACCTCTTACGGGCATTTTTTCCCAGCCTTTTTCTAAGAGGTCATCTAAACTAGCTAAAGATCCCGCTGCACCCGATCCATTAATTCCTATGGGTTCTTTTGCTCCTTTTAAATGAAGTAATGCGAACACATCACCACCACACCCCGTACTAAAGGGTTCAACAACGTCTAATACAGCAGCTGCAGCAACAGCAGCATCAATAGCATTTCCGCCGGTCTGGAGTGTTGCCAGTCCGGCTTGAGTTGCTAATGGTTGTGAGGTAGCAACCATGCCGTGTTGAGCAACAACATCTGATCTGCCGGTCCATCGTCTCCAAAACATCTTATCATGCACCAATCGAGTTTTCTTTTCTTTTTGACCATTCTGAGTTCACAATAAATGATTTTTGTTTTGGCAAGTCAAAAATTATCTATGTGGCAACGTGGTCTGAGATTTTACGGCATTTTGTCCATCCACGTGAGATTAGTTGTTTCGATGACAAATATGTAATGTGACGTATTTTGAGTCAAATGTGATGTTATTTTCGTAATCTCATTTGCGGTTCCATTCTTTAGAAATTTTAATGAACTAAAAGTGAGAAAATATAACTAGAGGTGGTGAAAAGAACAAAGCGGAGGTGATTATTATCGGTGAGGTGAGTGAGTTAAGTGAGAAAGAAATTATCAAGAAATTGCAATCAGCTAGCATAGATGAAAAATGCCTTTTAATTTGGGAGATGGGAAATAGGTCAGAAAGTTGGCGTATACCGCCAAAAGTGTTACGAGAACTGGTACGAATTCTTCAACATAGTCCGTCCGAGGAAGTTCGGGCGATTACAGCATGGTGTTTAGGACAATTTGGCTATGATTTTGTAATTCCGCACTTAATTGCGGTAGCATTACTTGATGAAAGCCGTTTGGTAAAATCTGAAGCTCTTCGTGCAATAATGAACATGAATTCTATCGACACGTTTGTGAATTTCTTTGAAAAGATTGCAAAATATGATCCCTATAGTGATGTTCGGATAGTAGCACAAGAAGCAATTCTTAAATATCATCTCAAGTAAAATCATTAGCACATTTTTTGAATAAATGTCACATTTTTTTCCAACATGTCAGTATATAGTCTCCTAAATTATTGCGGTGTTTTTCTCGTTGAAAAATATTTCTTTCCTCGACACACGAAATTTCACTTAATTTGGGGAGGAAGTTTCTTTTTTCGTCTTTATGGCGTTTCATTCTTTTTCATTCGACCCACAAATATTTAAAGGGGAAGTTGCCATGATTTTTTCAGAAAAACTATCGAGGTTGTTTTGAATGAAACACAATTCGGGATATTTTCAAAGTTTTGATGGTGTTGAATTGTTTTATCAATCGTGGCACCCAGAAGATGGGACAAAAATTGTATTTATTGGCATTCATGGTGCCTTTGCTCATAGTGGTGATTTTACGCTTCCCGCAAGTTTTTTTACAAAACACGGTGTTGCCGTTTATAGTTTTGATATTCGTGGATTTGGGACATGGAAAGGTAAATCCGCACATATAAGTTCTTATGAACATTATTTAAACGATATGCACTCTTTTAAGAAATTTGTTGAAGTCAGAGAGCCGAATGTTACGCAGATGCATATGGTTGGGCATAGTATGGGTGGAATGTTAACTCTTTTGTATGGAATCACACATCCAACTGAAAATTTGACCAGTTTAATTGTTTCCAGTCCATGGTTGGGAACGAAAGTAAAAATTAATCCGATCTTGCGTCTCATGGCGGGCTTATTTTCAGTCATATATCCACGTTTTTCCTCACCAAATAATTTAGATCTTACACTTTTGACTCATGATAAAGATGTTGTCGCACGACACGAAGCGGACATTGAATCTGGATTGAGAAAAACTCATGCAACTGCTCGTTGGTTTGTTCAAATGCAAAAGGCTCAAAAATTTGTCCTTGAAAATGCCGCACAGATAAAATTTCCAACGCTGGTGTTACAAGCGGGTGCAGATGAAATTGTAGATAAATCCCTTACAAAAAAAATGTATGAGAGCCTTACGACTGAAATTAGGGATTATAAGGAATATGAAGGGTTTTACCACGAATTATTTAATGAAATCGAACGTGAACGCGTATATAATGATATATTAAATTGGATTCAACAGTTTTAATTTCAAGCATGGATGAAGCCCAACAAAGTGAGGTGAAAAAATGAATGCGACAGAGGTAGTTCTCGCTATAGATCAAGGAACAACGGGAACTCGAGCCATTATTTTCGATGCGAATGGATCACTTATTAGTTCAGCATATTTAGAACATAAACAATATTTTCCGCAATCCGGGTGGGTCGAGCATGACCCTGCCGAAATTTGGAAAAATACCGTGGCTGTAATTAAATCAGCCCTTAAAAAAGGAGATATTGATCCTTCTAAGGTCGTATCGGTCGGAATAACGAATCAAAGAGAGACAACTGTGGTGTGGGATCGGAGTACAGGGAAAGCATTAGCGCCAGCAATAGTATGGCAAGATTTAAGAACCGCTGAAATGTGTGAACAATTAAAAAAAGACAAAGATATAGAAAAACAAATTAATGAAAAAACAGGATTACCAATTAGCACCTATTTTAGTGCCACAAAATTACATTGGATATTAAAAGATTATCATGAGATTGCAGCTAAGGCCAGAGAAGGAATGGTCTGCTTTGGTACTATAGATTCTTGGTTGATTGCCAATCTAACCGGAAATGAAGTGCATACCACTGATGTTACAAACGCTTCTCGGACGATGTTAATGAACCTTGAAACTTTATGCTGGGATGAAGATCTTTTACAGATTTTTGAGATCCCTGAGTCCATCCTTCCGGAAATCAAGCCCTCGTTATCACACTATGGTGACGTAAACGTCAAAGAACTTGGTATTGAAGCCCCTATATATGGAGTACTTGGTGATCAACAAGCCGCATTAGTTGGGCAACAGTGCTTTGAACCCGGTCAGGTAAAAGTAACATATGGAACGGGTGCATTCATCTTACTCAATATCGGAGAAAAAATTTTACACTCCAAAAATGGCTTGTTGACGACCGTTGCCTATCAAATAGAAGGACAAAAACCAATATATGCATTTGAAGGGTCCATTGCCATTGCGGGTGCTGCGGTTCAGTGGTTGCGTGATCAATTAAACATTATATCTTCAGCGTCCGAGATAGAACGTTTAGCCAGTGAAGTTCCCGACAATGGTGGAGTTTATTTTGTTCCCGCATTTTCTGGTCTCTTTGCACCATATTGGGACACTAGTGCTCGTGGTTTGATCATTGGATTAACGCGATTTAGTGATAAAAGACATTTAGCACGAGCAACGTTAGAATCGATTGCTTTTCAAGTCCATGATGTGTTGAACGTTATGGAAAAAGATAGTTCCGTGAACATTTCAGAACTACGTGTAGATGGTGGTGCCTCTAAAAATAATCTTTTGTTGCAAATTCAAGCTGATATTTTACAGATACCATGTTTACGACCAAAAATAGAAGAAACCACATCATTAGGTGCGGCTTTATTTGCAGGTATCGGCGCAAAAGTCTGGAATGACTTCAAAGATGTTTCCAAAATCTGGCAACTGGACAAAAAAGTTGAACCGCGAATGGAAGATGAAAAAAGAATGAAGTTAATTACAAACTGGGAACGTGCGATTGAACGAGCAAAGCATTGGATAAAAAGAGATTAAAGTTTTTCTCTCTTTTCTTTCATGCTTTCCTCTTTTTTGCTGTAATATTTAGGTTTTTGATTCGCCGACAGAGGTTCTTATCTTTTTTAGTTCATCTAACATTTGACGACGTAGAATGGCAATTCCAGTGGCTCTATCTTCTTCTTGTCCAGAAAGTTTAGATAAAACTGAATTTGCAGCTCCTATTGATGTGGGTGAGTTGGGTGAAGTCGTTGTTACCTTTGGAGTACTTATCGGTGGTGGCGTTGGTGTTGGAACAACTGAAGGAACTGATGGCACTTTTATTTCGGGCTTTTTATCTGGGGTCGTGCTCGGTGATGGTACTTTAGGGACTGAGATTGATGGTGCAGCAGGTTTTGGTGTAGTAGGCGCGGTAGGTGTAGGTGTAGATATTGGTTTAGGTTGTGCTTCCATTGCGGATGGACTTATAGTTGGCGTCGGAGAGGAGGGCGGCGGTGTACTTGAGGGTGTACTTGGTGGGGTACTTGTGGTCGGCGTACGAATCGGTGGTGCTGTGGGTTTTGGTTGTGTGGCCGGTGGTGATTGAATGGCAGGTTCCGGCTTTGTCGGACTTGGTGTTTTGGTCTTTGCTTTTTGTAGACCGGTTGCAAAAATTGCGGTTAAAGCTTCCGGTGATTTGATGCCTTCGGCACGATATGTTTCTAAGTTTAGTCCTTTAGCGATTTTATCGTAGACTGAGGGACTGAGTTTTCCTTTGTCAATGTAACTTTTTATATCTTGTTCAAATATGAAAATGGCTTTTTTCCACGATTCATTAATAAGCTCATATTCGTTTTGTGGAACTTTAAGTTTTATGTTGGCTTTTAATTCAATTGTTTTAAGTTTTCGCTTACCACCAAAGAGTTTTGGCATGTTAAACTCTCCATTTCTTTGCAATTAAAGATTGAAACTATAATATCCTCTAT
>WAPZ01000795.1 GCA_015520535.1 Candidatus Heimdallarchaeota archaeon | reverse complement strand
ATCGTTCATGAAGTATTCAATATCTTACGGGAAAAAGGCTACAATCGTACCCGGGTGTTAATTGTGGGTACCAATCCTGTCGCGCAAAAGTTTGTGAAAGCTGCTAAAGAAACCGAAAAGTGGGGTATTGATATTGTTGGATTTTTAAGTTCCGATCGATCCCTTGTAGGTTCAATTTTTATGGATGCTCCTGTTCTGGGGACTTTTGATGATATCGAACGCGTTTTACATAGCAATTACATTGACGAAGTGATTTTTGCCCCAAGCCTGGAAGAATTAAAGTATGTTCCAAAAATGTTTGAAGTATGCGAAATAGAAGGAACAGCCACCCGATTTATTTCCAGTTTTCTAAATAATATGGTTTCTCATGTTCAGGCCGATGTGAAATATGGTTTCCCAATATTAACATACTCTCCGTATCCCAATAAAGAGTGGCAATTATTTTTTAAGAGAGTATTGGATATTGTCATTTCAGGTATTTTGCTCATTCCTTTTGGCATTTTTGTACTTCCCATTGTATCACTACTTATTAAGTTAACTTCTCCTGGGCCGGTGTTTTATAAATGGGAAGTTATGGGAGCAAATAAACGGAAATTTACGGGATATAAATTCCGTACAATGTACGTCAATGCAGATGAGATTAAAAAACAATTAATGGATAAAAACGAAATGAGCGGCCCGGTTTTTAAAATGAAAAATGACCCACGGGTTACGCCCATCGGCCGTTTTCTCCGCAAATACAGCATTGATGAACTCCCACAATTATGGTCTGTTTTTATTGGTGATATGAGTCTTGTTGGTCCACGGCCGCCGTTGCAAACAGAAGTGGAACAATTTGAAAATTGGCATCGCCGAAAATTATCAGTAAAACCCGGGATTACCTGTTTATGGCAGGTTAGTGGACGAAATGAAATTAATGATTTTAATGAATGGGTAAAAATGGATTTGGAATATATTGATAACTGGTCATTATGGTTGGATATTAAAATTTTATTTAAAACAATACCTGCTGTATTAACGGGTAAAGGTGCAAGGTAGGGAATATTATGAATATACTGGTCACTGGAGGAGCGGGATTTATTGGTTCGCATACCGTTGATGCCCTTTTGGAAAGGGGGCATCATGTTAAAATCCTGGATAATCTTCAACAACCGGTTCACCTTAAGGGCAAGCCATCCTACATTCCTCGGGACGTAGAGTTTATATTTGGTGATGTACGGGATAAGCGCACTTTAAGCTATGCTTTAGAGAATGTTGATGTGGTTTATCACTTTGCGGCGTACCAGGATTATCTTCCGGATTTTAGTACATACTTTGATGTGAATTGCGTAAGTACGGCATTGATTTATGAAATTATTGTTGAAAAAAACTTACCCGTGCAAAAAGTCATTGTCGCGGCTTCCCAGGCTGTTTTGGGAGAAGGATTGTACAGATGTGAAGAACACGGTGAAATGATTCCCGATATTCGGTTGGAAAGTCAACTATCAAAAGGAGATTGGGAACATCATTGTCCACATTGTGGAAAATATATGCAATACCTGCCAACGCCGGAACATAAAATTAATCCGCAAAACCAATATGCGATCAGCAAATATACTGAGGAATCAATTGCAATTAATCTGGGAAAACGATACGGTATCCCTTCAGTTGCCATGCGATATTCCATCGTCCAGGGACCTCGACAATCTTTTTATAATGCCTATTCCGGAGCCATGCGTATCTTTTCGTTACATTTGTATTTTGATAAATCACCAATCATTTTTGAAGATGGACAACAGATTCGAGATTTTATAAATATTGAAGATGTTGTACGAGCGAATCTTTTAGTTTTAGAGGATGAACGAGCGAACTATCAAACATTCAATGTTGGGGGTGGGAAGCCGTACACGGTATTAGAATTTTACGAAACAATGCAAGCAATTGTTGGCAAAGAGCAAAAACCGGTAATTGGAAATTATTATCGGTACGGAGATACAAGGCATATTTTTTCGGATATTTCCAAACTTAGAGCATTGGGATGGGAGCCCCAATATAGCATTGAAAAAAGCATTCGTGATTATTGGAATTATTTGAATGAACAAACAGATATTGATGATATTTTGGATTATGCCGAACGAACGATGAAACGTTTAAATGTCGTACGAGAAGTTAGAAAACAATAACCGATGAAAGCATTTTTATTAGCTGCTGGTCTTGGAACCCGTCTCCGCCCCATAACAGAATCTATCCCCAAATGCCTGGTTCCAATTGGGGGTAAACCATTAATGGCCTACTGGTTTGATTTATTCTATAAACATGGTATCACCGATGTGCTTATCAATTTGCATTATTTACCGGATAAAGTGAGGGCATTTGTAAAAAATTACCGGATTCCACTCAATGTGCATTTAGTGTATGAAGAACATTTGTTAGGAAGTGGGGGGACATTGCTGGCAAATAAAGCTTGGGTTGATGATGAACAAGAGTATTTAATCGCCTATGGCGATAATTTAACAAATGCCAATTTAAGTAAACTTATTACTTATCATCGTGAGCACAGACCGGTGTTGACAATGGCAGTATTTAAAACGGACCGTCCGAAAGAGTGTGGGATAGTAACAGTTGATGAGAATAACACAATTATTCATTTTGAAGAAAAACCCCCTCATCCGCAGTCAAACCTGGCAAACGCAGGTTTATTTGTGGCATCTAAAGATATTTTTGATTTTTTCCCGGAGAAGTTTTCTGGAAATGTTCTGGACCTGGGATTTCATGTTTTGCCAAATTTAATCGGAAAAATGAAGGCATATGTTTTGGAAGATTATTTATTGGACATTGGAAATCTGGAGCGATATAAAAAAGCACAGGAAGATATTCGGGAACTAAACTTTTGAACTTCGGAGGTAAATGTGATTATCACGCAAACCCCTTTACGGATTAGTTTTGCCGGTGGTGGAACCGATTTGAAAGAGTTCTATGAAATGGAAGATGGTAAAGTGATTAGCAGTGCCATTGATAAATATATTTTTGTAATTGTTAGTGAGCGTTTTGATGAAAAGATATATATTAATTATACCAAAAAAGAAATAGTGGATTCTGTCGATGACATCCAGCATGAGTTAGTTCGTGAAGCAATGCGGAAGGCCGGGATAGAAAACGGTGTTGAAGTTACGATGTTGGCGGATATTCCTTCAGAAGGTTCCGGTTTAGGGTCTTCCAGTAGTTTAACGGTGGGTTTGTTAAATGCATTTTATATCTATCAAGGGGAACAGGTACCCCCGGAACGATTAGCAAGAGAAGCGTGTGAAATTGAGATTGATATATGTGGTAAGCCTATTGGTAAACAGGATCAATATATTGCTGCTTTTGGTGGAATTCGAGAGTTTACGTTCAAATCAAATGGCGATGTTCAAGTTGAGAAAGTGAAACTTAGTCCCTCCGAGTTTCGCCGTCTGGGTTCTGAGCTATTGTTGTTTTACACAAATAAAACCCGGAAATCCTCGGAAATTCTAACTGAGCAAAAACATTCCACCCGCAGTAAGCGAGATTATTTGCATCAATTAAAATTATTTGTACCTCAAGTTAGAAATGCCATTGAATCTCATCAATATCATATTATTGGTGAAATTCTGCATGAAAGCTGGCAGGTAAAGAAACAATTGGCCAGTAAAATAACCAATCCGGATATTGAACAGATGTATGAAATGGCTTTATCCGCCGGAGCGTTAGGTGGAAAAGTAGCCGGTGCAGGAGGAGGCGGATTTTTGTTATTGTATGTACCCCGACATAAACAGGAAGCGGTTAGAAACGCCCTACGCGAATATCGGGAATTGCCATTTTATCTTGAACAGGATGGCAGCAAAGTTATCTTTAATTTACGACGCTATCCAGCACGATAAATGGGGGGACCAATGATTCAACGTTATGTATTTAGTTACATTATGGATTTAAAATCCACATTGGATGAGTTGGATTATACCCAACTGGAAAAAATAATAAACGTTTTGTTAGCAGCCCGCAAAAATGACAAACAAATTTTTATTCTCGGTAACGGAGGCAGTGCGGCAACAGCGTCGCATTTTGCTTGTGATCTCGGTAAAGGCACAATTGATTATGCAAACAGCGACTTTCGGCGCTTTAGGGCAATTTCTTTAACGGATAATCTGGCATTAATAACTGCTCTGGGTAATGATCTTTCCTATAATCATATTTTTGCCGAACAGTTGAAAAATTTGATGAATCCCGGTGATGTTGTTATTGGTATTTCTGCCAGTGGAAATTCTCCGAACATCTTAGAAGCATTTGATGTAGCCAAAAAAGTTGGTGCCATAACCATTGGTTTCTTAGGGTTTGGTGGTGGTAAAGCCAGGGATATTGTTGATTATCACTTGACGGTTTCTTCCCGCAATTATGGAATTTCCGAAGACTTTCATATGATTGTTGAGCATATCATTACCCAGATTATTCGCCGGGTACTCCATGAAAAAAAACAGAAAGTTGTTTTCCTGGACCGCGATGGTATTATTAACGAAAAACCCCCGGAACATCAATATGTAACACAGTGGGAGGATTTTAAATTTATACCTGAAATTTTTGATACGTTGTCCGCATTATTAAAAAAGGATTACAAATTAGTGATTGTTACAAATCAACAGGGTATTGGTAAAAAACTTTTTAATGAGCAACAGTTACATGATATCCATGCTCGCATGAATGAAGAATTCGTAAAGAGAGATATTAAAATAGAAAAAATTTATTATTGTCCACACCTGGAAAGCGATGGCTGTAATTGCAGAAAACCTCAACCGGGAATGTTGTATCGTGCGCAAAATGAATTACCATTTATAATTGATATGGATAATTCATTTATCTTGGGAGATTCGATTCGGGACGTTCAGGCTGGAAAAGCATTTGGTATTAAAACGGTGTTGTTTAATTCCAATGGTTATGCGAAAAATAATGATGCTGATTATCAGATAAATAGTATTCCAGATGTTGTAAATATTATAGATAAATTTTAACTATAAGTTAGAATAGATATAGTTATCCTCTTTACAAAACCCACTTGTTATTGCTTTTTTTGTATTTGAAACTTTCTTTTTTCCCATCGGATTTATTCTTTCTCGTTTGATGTGTTATGTGGCGTTTTTCATAAACATAAAAAGATTAATTTTTAAGAACGTTACTTAACGCCTCAACTACTCGATCAATATCAACATACGTAATAACCAATGGTGGTAGCAGGCGGAGTACGGTTTT
>WAPZ01000794.1 GCA_015520535.1 Candidatus Heimdallarchaeota archaeon | reverse complement strand
ATATAGCACCGATCCCAACTTAACATGGTATTGATAAACGTTAGATTAAAAGGGGATCGCGAGATGTTAAAAGCTAGTTCTAGTTCATGAAGAAGATAGTGACTGAATGTTTTTAAAAATTCAAATGAAATCGGAAAACGAGAAATAAAATCGTTTATTATTTCATTATTGCCAAAATTGATATTTTTTTCCAGCAAAATTTCAACTGGTTTTTCGGGGAGAAGTTTTCTCCATTTAAGGAGGTATTTCCAAGCATCGAAGGCTACATAGGTTGCACTGAGTTGTGCTAATTCTTCTTGTGTTAGTGCTATCTGGTGATGCTGAAAGGAAGCCTTTATACTTTTGATAATTTCAAACGCTTCCATCCAGTTGATAGTAAAGATTTCCAATAATACATAATCGTTTTCTGAAGGTTCGGAATTATCATTCTTTTTTATAAAAGTGGCAACATTTACGCAAGAATCAATCCATGCTATTTTAATCGCAAAAAGAAGTTGATTTTCAGTCACGACCATTAATTTATGCTTGTACGATTCATTTTGAGAAATAAAGGTTTCAATCTGCCTATAAAGGTCATTATTTTTATTTATGATGTTTCTATACGAGGGGCGTTTCTGTTTTTTTTCATTCAGGTTGTAAGGTTTCGAACCGCCAGTAACTAAACTTTTATAGAGATCATAGTCAACTAAATATTCTAATTCTTTCATCGCATAATGATTGATCTCTTTTACTGGATATAGTTTGGCTATAAGCCGCATAAAAGAGAGAGCGTTAAAAAAATCCCCTTTAATTTCTATATAGTCCCAAAAAGTGGTGATAAGAGTTAAATAATATGAAACTTTTTCTTTGTCATTTAAAAGCAAGTCATAGCGCTGATTTTCATTTTTCAGCTGTGTGCTTAATTCTATCGCAGTACGTTTCAATTTGTTTAAAACAATTAAAATTGGGCTGATAGCTCTTTCAATATCGGCGAGTCTACAAAAAACAAACGGTAATGATGACGATAGCGACGTATTATTAGGAGAGATATCATTTCCATCCAACATACTGTTCTGAGTTGCGGGTAGAAAGCATGGAAGAAATCTTATCGTGTCAGTGTACAAATAATATTCCACTTGCCGATAAAGTGAGTTAACCCACAGCTTGATTGCCGTTGGGCTAACATCCGGAAGAAGAGAAGGATTTTTCAGAAGAATTCTTATTTTTTTGATGTATTTCTTTTTATCTTCGAAATATTCCAGAAATGAAGCCTCATTATTTTTTTTCTGACAAAAAAGACATTGAATTTCTCTTTTTTCATCATTATTCTCTTCCGAAACGGGTGTTGAGTTGGTCATCAGAACATCATCGTTCTTCCTAACAGCCATGTAATTCACCTAAAATAACAGCCCCGCTGAGCACATCGATAGCAAAACATAATTATTTTTTACTGTTCGCCCACATCGGCTTTTGTAAACTATTTCGTGTAGTGACCAGCTCCCATACAATATAAATCTTTCTACGTCTGAGTTGTTTCTCTTTCAAAGTGAAAAAATAATTAGCACGAGCAAAATTATGTACTTGGCCGATGATGATTCATTGCGATTCTGAACATGAATGTGATGAGCGACAGGCGGACTGAGGCTAATGTATCTTTTTTTACAGCTAAAAGAAGGAGGTTTTTAGGATATCTTCTAAGTAGGTCGAATTTACATTTGGATATTGGACATCTATTATTTCAATGGCATAATGTGCCGTAAATTCTCGTATTAATTGTTCACCCGGGTTTTCTACGGTATTTGTGGGATTATAATCAACTATTATTGCTGTATGGAAGGTTTGTTCGGAGAGCTGTTCTATTTTCTTAATTATATTTAATGCCTCATTGAGGGTGGATAACTGTGCGGAAGTATATAATAAAATCGCTGCATCCACATCTTTAATGTATGCCTCTTTAAAAGGGCTTTTTTTGACATATTCCGGATCCCATAGCCAAATCTGAAACCAGCGTGATTTTTCGGGGTTTGTTCCCTCATATGGTAGCAGTAAGAAGGGTAAAGAACTTGGGCTATTTTCTTTCGGGCGTTCCCACAGATATTGAGCCAGTAGTTGCTGCTTAATTTCATCTCCTTCCGCTGGAATATATAGAATTGTTTTGATTATATTTGGCTCAATTAAATCAATTGATCGGGGTTTACCGCGAAGTATGGGCTGTTTAATCTGAAATGAAGTATCCAGCGCCTCATTTTTTTTCATAAAACTTGTACTTACTGTTTGTTGCTCGTTAATAGCGGGTGTCGAACTAGCTAGTTCCGTTTTTTCAGCTTCGTTACCATAACCGCATTGTGGACATGGCTCACGAACAAAATAAGATTTACAATTAGGGCATATTGGCATTTTTTATCCTCCTAATATTTTTTGATATGCGAACAGGCAATTTTTTTCAATGTTTCTGCTGTTTGAGGCATGAACGTAGCCAAAATCGACGGTGAAAATTGATAATACCATAAACTATAGATGTTTTTTAATAAATCTTTATACTTTTCATGGTTTAAGGTGTTTAACTTCTCAAATTCCGCTGTAGAAAAATTTGAAATCGCCGTTGTTATGGGAAAACTATGTGTCGGTGTGATTTTTCGACACCGTGGACAACTTATCTTAATCGCATCTATTTTTCCATTCTTTAAATCAAAACTTACTTCTATTAAGGGTCCTTTCAAACGATATTCATAGTTTTCCTCAGAAATCGTTTCCAGAAAGGGTGTTAAATACCACTCGCTTAGGATCTTCTTTGTTGTATCAACGTCATCTTGAAATTCTCGTGACTTTCCTAAACTTTCAGAAAAAAAGACTTTTTCATCAGAAGTCCCAGTTTCAGGTGCAAGTTCGCGTTTTCTTATAATTTCTTTTTTAAACTGGTCCAAAATTGTTGCAAACGGTGTATCTACAGTAACGGTGCTCCGCAAATCCGGACCAAATAAGTAATTTAGTAATGGTTCTCGTAGTTCTGGCTCCATATAATATAATGCTAATAAATGCAATAAATATAATTCTTCTATACTGAAACTGGACAATTGTGAAATTTTCCAATAAACTACTTGTGGCTGTAACTTTGCTCGTTCTAAGGTATTTTGAATCATTTCTTCTTGATATGGCTCTGTAATTTGCCGAGCCGGCTCATTCTTCACTAATTCTATAAAAAATAACATTTTAGGATTGATTGCCGCTTCCAATATTGGCATTAACTGCTCAAAACTCTGTGCATTACTGGCTGAATAGACGTAAAACTCCACATCTAGCGAAAGTCGCTGGTTTTCTAATCGCGTCACATCGTAAATCGGCTCTAAATTCCAAAAAGCTGCTTGAATAGTTATGTTCGCCCCCTCAATTCCTACTTGATGATTCAAAAAAACTTGTCCTAAGCGTTTGAAATAATCCATCGCTGATTGTCCTAAATGACTTAAAACAAATTCTTTGAATTCTTTATCATAGGTAAAAATGATGCTCTTTATCGATTTTGCCTGATTCATTTACTTTCACTTGCACTCATTTTATTTTGACTTCATTTCACTAATCACAAAGCTCTTGTGATTCTCTTTTTAAATATATTTCTAGCTATGATTCATCGGCGATTGACTTAAAGCGAACTAATATAAAAACATGAACTAGATGTTTTATTAAAGATGTTGTGGTAAAAAAATATGCTACTTGAAAAAATTGTCTTCATTTCTGCTTTAATTTTTAGTTTTGCCTTCCTACATAGCCTATTAGCGGCGGAATCGATAAAAAAAAGGTTTCAATTCCGTTTTTATCGCCTTTTTTATTCCCTAGTTGCGACCATTCATTTTAGCATCATTTTCTTTTTCATCGTTTGGCTTATTAAATCCTCAACTGAATATACATTTCCTCTTTCACTTGAAATAAGAGTGTTTTTCTTTTTGATAGGCATTTTCGGTGGATTAATCGTCATCGCATCCTTACTTCAAACCGATGTTTTGTCTTTTATCGGTTTTAAGTTATCTAAAGAAGAAAAATTTGTGAAAAGCGGTTTATACTCCTTTATTCGTCATCCGATGTATTTAGGAACTATCTTTTTATTAGTGAGCGGTTTTCTTTTCCTTTCAAATTGGCTTTATTTTATTGTAGTAATAGATTTTACCGCATATATTATCATCGGGGCTTTTCTTGAGGAGAAAAAGTTAATCCGCACCTTTCCAGAATATAACACATATAAAAGACAAACACCGTTTCTTTTTCCTTATAGATGGAGTTTTTTCAAACGCCTCTTTATTAAACGTGCCCCATCTGATCATGAAACCAGGTAGCAAAAGCTTCGAATGCTCTACGCCGATGAGAAATTGCATCTTTGGTTACTGAATCTTGCGCAAACGTTTTGCTAAAGCCATGGGGAATAAAAATCGGATCAAAACCAAAACCCATGGTGCCACGGATTTTTCGTGAAATCTTTCCGTCAACTTTCCCAACAAAGATCTTAACATCATCACCGTCCTCTGTATAAGCTATTACAGCCTTAAAAAATGCTTTTCTCTCTTCAATTCCCGTTAAAAGCTTTAAAATACCTTCACACCCCAATGTTTTATATACATAACTCGAATAGGGACCAGGAAAGCCGTTTAGCGCTTCAATAAAAAGTCCCGCATCCTCAGCAATAATTGGTTTTTTAGTCCTTTCAAACGCGTACTTGGCTTTAAATGTTGCAATCTCTTCTAAAAATGGAGATTGAATTTCTTTTACGTCAATTTTTGCTTGATGAATTACAATGTTAACGGTTTTAAGATATGCTTGCGCTTCCATTACCTTATGTGCATTAGAAGTCGCAAACCAAATTTCTTTTTTACTTGCCATTCCGTATCCCTTCGTGTTAATTCGCTCAATTTACGGCAGAAATTGTGGATTTTGGCATGAAAACAACAAAACAAAATCATAAAAATACCTTTCATATCATTTTTGTATATGGTTGTTATAATAAGGTTACCTGCTATATTTTGGAATGTCCACTAAAAAAATTCAATTACACATATTAAAGGTAATATAGTATTATATCTTTTGTTCTAAAGCGATTCTGCCGAAAATATTAGTATATCTGCCAGTTATTCTCGCTACTTATGGTTTTTTTATTTTATGGGAGGTTTTGTTAAAAGGATAACGAAAC
>WAPZ01000793.1 GCA_015520535.1 Candidatus Heimdallarchaeota archaeon | reverse complement strand
GAGTAGACAAGTATGACGCCTCCACCAGAACGAATCGAATTTTTTTTAATGATTGCAGATCCTGTGCGTCATGCCATCCTCCAAGAAATATTGGAAGAAGGAGAACTGTCGGTTTCTGATCTTTTAGAGCGATTAAAAGCGCCACAAACTTTAGTTTCTTATCATTTACGCTGCTTACGTGAATGTGGGTTAGTAAACATAAAAAACGATCAAAATGATCGTCGTCGGAGAATTTATTATTTGCATGATAAAGAAATGATCCATCAGTTGTTTACTGCAATTGATACCTTCATCATGGCTACAGAAAAAACACATCGCCTTAATGTAGACAATATCAAAGGACAAAACGTGAATACTGAGCTTCTGTCTCGAATAAAAAAGAGGGTAGCTTTTTTCGTCGTCATTTCAGATCCTATTCGCCACGCAATTTTGCATGAACTGGCAACACATTCAAAAATGACCGTATCACAAATAGTTAATGCCGTTCAACGCCCTCAAACCTTAATCTCCTATCACTTACGGGAACTTAAGAAATATTACTTAGTGAAACAAGAAACAGATAAAACTGATAAACGTCGGAAATGGAATTATTTAACAAACCCACAATTAATTAAAATGGTATTTTCAATCGCAGATGACTTCTTGAGCACACACGAAATTTGTAAAACCTATCCCGCTTGTAAAATCAAAAATCGATCCTTAACATAATTAAATGAGATCATAAAACTGAGTCATGAGAAAAAATTTTAAGTGGTTGCATAAAGAGGATTGTAGAGAACTAGATAGTTCGTTCGGATATTAAAGATCATATCTTTTTAGAAAGGAATGGAATTAAAAAAATTTAAAAGTCATTGGGATTCTAAATAAGTACAGTAAATATAAAATTGGTGAGGAATTTGAAAGAGAAGTTTCAGAATAAATGGCTCGGAATACTGTCCATTGTCGTAGGTATCCTCTTTATCATAATAGATCTACTTTTAAAAATTTTCAGTATAACAGCGCTGAGTATTGGCATTTTAAGTACTATTGGCGGATTAATTCTCCTATTGAGTCTTGTGTTCGTCTTATCAAGTAATATTGATTCATACAAAATGTATTTTGTGGATAAGTCACCCGTTGTTAAGCATTTTTTCCTTGTACTAATTATTGTTGGTTGGATAACAATTGGATTAGAACGCCTAAGGGCAAGTGGCATGTTTTCTTTAGGCTTACCATTATCAAATGACGAACTTTTCGTTATCGGCGCAGGAATGGTAATTGTTTTCAACTTTTTCTGGATAGGAGCATTATCATATCAAGAGAAAAAAACATTAAATAAAATTTCTTGGTTGTGGGCACTTCTCAGTATTCTGAGTGTTTCTATAATTATAAGTGGATTGACGACATTTTTGGCAAACGCGACACACATAATAAACGTATTCAACTATCAAATATTTTGGACAGACCTAATAAAATTCGGATTATTGCTGACTTTCCAATTCTTACTTTTCTATTTTGCTGGTACTGGCGAAAAAAATCTTGTTTCTTTTTACAAAAATCTTCCATCAATGGTATTATTAGACTTAATTGGCATTGTCCTCTTTATTGTCGGTATTATAGCATATCTCGCATCTTCAAATAATACATTTAGCGGTGTTTCTTGGGAGTACTATGCCATTACTGGATTTATCATCGCTATTATAAGTCATGCTCTCATAATGGCAAGTTTACCAAACGATAAAGTGAGTGAGAAAAGCACTATTTTTTTAAGTCTCGGTGTAGTCTTTCTTTTCATTGGTGTTGCAAGTATGTTAGCATACGTAAGCGCTTTATATCAACCCTCTGCTCTTCCCTACGAATCAAATTTCTTCCTCTATCTTGGAGGATTCTTTTCCATTCATGCAGCCTTCACCCTAGGCTTTTTCCTCTATAAAGAAAATTCTCCGATGAGTAGTCTTGAATGGAAATTATTTGAAGATTTTGCCAGCATTTCGAATAATGACTTAAAAGCTCTACCAATTCCACAGCAAATAATTCTTTTAAATGCATTCCTCGAAAGTTACAATGCAATTCTAGATGCGAGCAAGCAATCTAACCTTTCTAATGTATTTTTAAGCGATTTAAATGACTTAGTTCAACAGTTGAAAGATAAAGTTACTACATACAAAGAAAGCTACCTCCAACCAATTTCAACTGTTGTGAAACCAAAAGAGTCCCCACCAGCGGTTCTCGAAGACATATTCAGTATCCCCGAACAACCATCAGTAGCTACCGCAACTCAACCAACTACCACCACTCCTACAACGCCTTCACCAGGAGGCCAAATGACACCACAAATGCCGAGCGCACCGCCGAGTGCACCCAAACCACCCACACCCACCGCTCCACCCAGCGTGCCTAAAC
>WAPZ01000792.1 GCA_015520535.1 Candidatus Heimdallarchaeota archaeon | reverse complement strand
ATGGAGAAATGAGGTAAAAAATATGAAAAAAATTGGAACTAGTCTTTTAGTACTTTCTCTTCTTCTTGTTGGGATAGCTGCAGCGTTGCCGAACAATAACGTTCTACCTCTTTTTGAGGAACAATCTACCAATGCCAATGCACATGCAGTATTCCAAGCAAGTTCTACTGTAACTAATGGAAGTATCAGTGGAACTAATATAACGTACTCTTATGGTACGCGAACATTCAGTGAGTCTGGAAACTATACAGCTATAGATCATGGTTTTAAACAAGAAACCATTCGTGAAGAAAAAATCAAAAATGTAACTGTGGATTTAATCAATCCAAATAATGTTTCGTTAAAGAACATTATCTTTAAAGTAGAAAAATTCCGCTATTGGAACGATGGTACCAATGATACAAAAGTTGATTGGTATGATAATACAACGTTAAATGAAACGCTCGATTTCATTCTTGCGCTACCGGGCTTAATTAATTACAGTTTTGAGGAATCATCCCCAGTCGAGGTCTATCTTCTTTCTACAGAAGGTGAATATCTCGGTTCGACATTTTGGAATTCCACTATCTTTGAATTTAATGCAACGTTTATGAATGCTACATGGATTATAGAACCCCAAGTACTTATTTTCAGCATAGAAAAGGTCAAAAATGTTCAAGTGACACTTAATTGGACAACGATCACCGTGGCGGCATTAGCGTATTATTCTGTGTATAATGTAAACTATAGTGTCAATGTTGAGGAGTGGTATGCACAAATTCGCGATGGAAATCGGCACTTTTTACATGTTTCAGCCTTTAAGCGTGGGCAGTTGAACTTTACTCAATTTGGTTTCTTCAAGTTGGATTACTTCATGTTTGTAGCAAACCTTGTCAACCTTACGTATGCTGAAAATGACAGTTATGTTCCCGACGCTATGTATCCCGTGGTTTTAAAGCCTTCGGCTTTCAGTATGCGTGGTCAAATGTCATTGTTGGATATAGCACAGTCAAATCTAACAACCATTGGAACTACGAACACCATACTCCAAGCTTTCCATGCACGCCTTTCTGAGAACTTCAATCAAACAGAAGTTAATGCGTCATCTTTGGTTGCATGGTTAATTCAAACAACACCGCGATTAATTGCCTATCAAGATGCAAACTTCGACAATCAATTAAATTTGGCCTTTTCCACTGAAAACGGATTAGAAGTCACCGATGGTGATTTGGTAAAATATATTGGAATAACAGAGGCCTTTAGAGGAACAAGCGTTCATTATCGTAAATTTAATCATACCTTTGAACAAAATGCGTCGTACTTTGAAGGCTTTAATTTCAAAGAAGTGAGTCAGAATGAATCGGTCGTTGAAGAAAGTTATTCGTTTGTACGTTTAGGTTTAGGAGATACTGAGGCGCCTTTCAGTCAAAATCCCTATTGGAATGAACCCGAAGTGGATAATTCGACCGGTGCGGTTAAGTTTCATTTTGGCATCGAATACAGGAACTTTCCAGTGACATGGGTTAATACACTGAATGAAAGTGACATTGTGCAAGATCCGATGAACATAACATACGATTATGTCTATGTAATTAATCCGCAAAATGGTACAGCTACTTTGAGCCCCACAATAACATATGGTGGCATTTCAGATCCAGCTCTCAAATCAGAAATGGATGGCTTGGGTTTAGCAACACTCTATAAATCGGACTTCCTTTCCATTCAAGCAGTTTCAGCGAAGCGAGTTACAGAGGCTGAAGACAACGTGACCAGTACACGTGCAGCTGCATTTGCTGTGGTAAGCTTTTCTGGACCGGAGTCGAATTTTAGTACAATTGAAAACCGTGGAGCCAAAGAAAATTACACTTTAGATGGAACCCAGTACCAGACTAACGTTTCTGTGCTTAACTTAGTTTCAGTGTCTGGCTTTGCTGCAGCCGGAAATGTAACAACATTTGAAAGTGATAGTGCAGATACAGTGGGATCTTCCTACCTGGAGACAACTGAAATTGCGGCTTTAAATTATACCTATCGCAAGGATCTTATTTTAGTTTCTTATCCTATCTGGAATGGTGGTAAAATAGTTCATGATCCAACGTTTTCATCGGTATATGTTCCAGCCCCACCAAGTTCCTCAGAAACTTCAACACCACCGCCGACTACCTCAGGTCCCGCAGGTAATGAAACTTCGAGTTCAGAAACTGAGTCTCAAGTGACCGAATCTCCGACTCCCTCTGGTGGCGAAGGAAGTGGTGCTGTTACTCCGGGATTTGAACTGATTCCTTTAGTCTTTATGGCATCATTGGCGTCATATATGATTTTGAGACGGCGATGGAAGTTAAAAGAATGATAAAACGCTTTATTATATTTTGTTTTTTATTTTTTATTTTTTTT
>WAPZ01000791.1 GCA_015520535.1 Candidatus Heimdallarchaeota archaeon | reverse complement strand
GGGCTCGGAGATGTGTATAAGAGACAGGTGTTAATGTCAAACGTATTTATAGAAGCTCTAATTCAGGCATTTTCGCTTTTAATCTCTTTAGATCCGGAAGTAATTAGTATTACATTGCGAAGCTTAAGAATTTCGGGAACAGCAGTCATTTTGGCTACTTTTGTCGGCGTACCTTTTGGTAGTGTGTTAGGTTTAGCCAAATTTCGTGGAAAAAAAACGATCTTAACGATAATTCATACCTTCATGGGATTTCCTCCCGTGTTGATGGGGTTACTTCTTTATCTCATTCTTTCAAGAAATGGGATTTTAGGTCCACTTGATCTTCTCTATACAGAAGAGGCAATGATACTTTCTCAATTTTTTCTGGCATTACCTATTGTTATAGGATTAACTAGCACTGCCATATTACAAATTAATGCGGAAATTATTGAGGTTGCCACCATTTTAGGTAGTACTCCCGCTAAAAAACTTGTCACAATCATTCATGAAGCAAAAGAAGGTATTATCCTCGGCATCATAACCGCGTTTGGTCGTTTATTGGCTGAAGTGGGTTCTCTTCTCATCGTTGGCGGAAATATCCGTTATTTTACCCGAACGTTAACCACAAGTATCGTTCAGAATGTTCAAATGGGAGAATTTGCATTAGCACTCTCGTTAGGAATTATTCTCCTTCTCTTATCCGTTGCATCAAACGGTTTATTGACATGGCTTCAAATGACCCCGACATTCTCGACTCCCTCACTGACTACACTTTTATATCAAAAGAAAATTCAAGAACACTTTTCACAACTGGAAACTGCAGATATCTCGGATATTTTAGCGGAGTACAAATCACTCAGTGAATCATTTGTCGATCCTTATTATATTGAGAAAATTGAAAGCTTTAATCTCTCAAAAGATTTTGGAAACAAATACGTATTAAAAAATCTTACCTTCAAAATCCTTAAAGGCAAAAAATACGCTATAATAGGACCAAACGGAGTGGGAAAATCAACTTTACTTAAAATTCTTGCAGGTCTATTGCCACCAACATCAGGAACAATCCAATATTTTGGCAATAAAACTGAAACCGAAGCAACGCATCACAACACTTCTCTTGTCACATTAGATTCACAAAGTAACACCCAGCATAATCGTTCAAAGTTTCCGTGGAAAACACTGGTCTATATGCACCAATATCCGGTTATTCTGAAAGGAACATGTTTAACCAATGTAAGTTATGTTCATGGGTTGAAAAACAAAAATGCAGTAAAACTTGCCACAGTAGTCTTACGTCTAGTCAATCTCCACAAAAAAGCCTTTCATTCAGCCGACTCGCTTTCTGGTGGCGAAAAACAACTTCTTTCCCTTGCCAGAAGTTTGACAAAATTTCCCTCGCTTTTGCTGATTGACGAACCGGGAGCAAATTTAGACCCGCATCACCTTAAAATCGTGGAACAAACACTGGAATATTTGAACAAGCTAGGTTTAACTATTATTTTTAGTTCACATAACTTAAATCAAGTAAAACGTTTGGCTGATTATGTCATCATACTTTATAACGGAGAGATAAAAGAATTCATTCCCATCTCTCAGTTTGGGAAAACGGATTTCAGTAAAGGACTAATAGAAGGAACTATTTTGTGGTAAATAATAATTAAAGAATGTTAAAAAAGAAAAAAATCATGCATATTATTTGGAGATTTGCAAATGCCGCTAATAAAAATAAATAACGACGTGGAAATTTCATATTACCTAGAATCCCATGGAAATGAAATCGTCACGTTCTTAAACGGTTCAATTTTTAACTATAAGCAATGGCTACCAGCGTACGTGCCCGCACTCCGAAAACTCTCGAAAAAAAAGTACAGCATTTTGCTATATGATTATCAGGGAATTGGGCAATCCACACCAAAAACGGATTCATTTTCCTTGAAAGGTCTTGCAAATGAATTAAATGATCTTTTAAATGCTCTAAATATCGAAAAAACACACGTTTTTGGAGTAAGCAAAGGTAGTATGGTTGCGCAAGTGTTTACTGCACTATATCCCGAAAAAGTGCTGAGTGTCGGCGCGTATGGTGTCGTGAATCTTTTAGTCAAAGAACGAAATATAACACGTGAAATTTTTTCGACACGTCTTAATGCCTTAATGACGTTTGAAGATATTTTTGACGAACGAATAAACGCTAAAAATTTTAAACCGCTATTTAGAAAACTTTATACGCCCGCAATCTTTCAAAAAGAATATTCTGAACTAAAGCTCAAAGAACGCATCCTTAACTGGTTCATTGAACGAAAAGTCTATCTTATGTTGGAAGGAACGCCAATTAAAACACTTTACATTCTTTTCAACTATTATATTAACGAATTAGCCAACGAAATTGGCTTTTATCAGCAATGCATTGAAAAACTAAAAAAACTGAAAACTCCATTTTTGTTAATGAATGGAACTGCCGATGTTATTACTCCGCCACAAATGGCACAACATTTAGTTAAAGAGATCCCACACGCCAAATTAAAACTATTCGACGGATATCAACATGTAAGCCCGTCACTTCGGAAAAAAGAGGCAATGAATATCATGAAAGAATATGTTGCCGTTCTTCGCTCGTTGTAATGAAATTTACTTCAAACTACGTTTCAATTTCATAAATTGCATAATGCAAAGGGCCTTCCCACACGATAACCTTTTGTAATCTTCCATTAATTTTCTTTTTTTCTAACTGGCTGTGAAGTTGTTCAAAAATCCATTTAGCTACATTTTCGGTTGACGGATTTAGCGTATCAAAGGGCTCAATATCATTTAAACATTTATGATCCAAATACTCACAAAGGCGTTCTAACTCTTTTTTCACATGATAAAAGTCAACAGCAAATCCCGTTTTTGAATCAATAGTATCAGAACTAACAAAAACCTCAACTTTCCAAGAATGGCCATGAAGCGGTTCATCAGAACCATCATCCAAGTAATTTCTAATATAATGGGCAGATTCAAAAAGTCCTTCAACACGGATTGTAAATTTTTGTTTGGCCATCATACGTCTCCTCAATTAGAACTAATACAGAAATATTTAAAACGTAAACATGATTGGGTCAACGTAAGCAAGAAAAAAAAGCTTTTTGTATTTTATGAATTTGGTAAATTGATGGGCATAAAAAAGTGCTTAAATAAAAAATTTTTTGGTGAGTGACTTGTCAAAAAAGCAAAAAAGAGAAAACGATTATTTAGTTGTTAGAGCATGGCCAGAAACCATTTATTTTTATCCGAGTATGATAGTTGCCTTCTTAGCTTTCGTTCATGAGCTTATACTGAGGAACGCAGGTCTAGCTTTCTTAGATCAAGATACTGTCGGGTGGATCTTTGCTATTGTCTTTGCCTTCAACTTTTTTGTGGTTGCATTTGATTTTTCTGTCTCTAAAGTAGTCATAATATTTCTTGTTATCGGTGTAATTGTCTTATTGGCGGTTTTAGGGTGGTATATAGCTGGAAAACCCCCAATTTTAGGAACAATCACCCTTCCAAGTATGAATATTCCGTGGGAATTTTATGGGTTCTACTGGATTATTGTCCTCTTTCATCTGCTGTTTTCATGGATTGTCAACCACCTAGTTTATTGGGAATTTCGTCCAACCGAAATTTACCTTTATCGTGGCATATTTGGGGACAGTAAGAGATTTGGTAACGCACAACATGCCCACATTACAAAAGAAACGCCAGATATTTTTGAACAGCTACTCTTCTTAGCTGGTGACATCTACGTAAAACCAGAAGGCGACCCACATGTCTATAGGATTAAAAATGTATTCAACGTAGCTGCTAAAGAAAAAAGAATTCGTGAAATTTTATCTTATGTTCCAGATCGACCCGTAGATTAAGCAAAAAAACAT
>WAPZ01000790.1 GCA_015520535.1 Candidatus Heimdallarchaeota archaeon | reverse complement strand
GCAATGACTTTACTCATGCGGTATTTGAGACAAAATCAAGAAATGAAGCCTTCGAAATTATTACAAGGAAATTAAAGGGACGAAATAAAAGAATAAGGTGAACAGCAAGTTTTAATTCCTAAAAGCGGCGGTTACTGATATGAAAAGAAAAAATCATCGTATTGAAAGGAAAAAGAAAGAAGAGAAAGTTGGAGAGTAAGATTATTAATTAGTGAGCGGTGTGGACAAGTTTTCCTTCAAATTTAGATGGTGGGATGATGTCCATGTTGAAGCGTTCTTTTGCTTCAAGTAGGCGTTGTCGGAGGGCGTTTAATTCATTGAAAAATTCGTCGGGCATGAATGGTTCGTCTTTGTAGGCGTTTTCGATGCGTTCGAGTTTTTCGAGCCATTTGTTGATACGAATGGCGAATTCTTTTTCATAGCGTTCATAAGAGTAGTCTTTGTTAAAGACTTCACGAAAGAGTTGTTTGAGGTCGTCATATTTAGGTATATAACCTATAGGAGTTTCAATGGCGTCAAATTCACCATTAACTCTTCCTTCGGCCCAGATTAGCCATACTTTTTTGTCGACTTTGTCATCATAATACTTGCCGTTTTCATCCTTGAGGAAATAGTTAGTTGAGAAGATTTGGATTTGATGTGGGTCTTTAAGATGCTTTACAAAGTTAAAGTGATTTTGGAAGTATTTTCCGAGAGGAACAACAACAAAGTCGAGGTTAGCCATTGGTTGCAATTTTCTTACACCGACTTTCCCGAGAGTAGCCGCTGTGGTTTCAGATTCCAATGAAGCGCCGACGAAGACACCATGGTTCCAATTGAATGATTGGAAAATTGGGACGGAAGTATCAGAATCACGTCCACCATAAATAATTCCGCGGAAGTATACACCATTGGGGTCATGAAGTGCAGGATCACAATTTTCAAGGGAACTTAAGCGAATCGTGTATCGTGCGTTGGGATGAGAGGGGGGAATTTCATTGCCGTTGGCATCTTTTTTACCTTTAAACCACTTTCCAGAAAAATTTATCCCGTCCTCAGGAATGTCCTTTCCCATGCCGGTCCAGTAGGGAACACCATCTTTAACCAGAACATTAGAGAAAATAACTTCACGTGGTGTGGTGAGGGCTTTATAAATAAGTGGATCGTCTATTGGGTTGACATCTTTGATAATTCCAAAAATTCCGCTTTCAATATTAGCAGCACGTGCTTCACCGTCTTTGTTGACTCTTATATAGGCAATATCATCACCGACAATGGTGTTTCCGGGTATCATTGCGGTGGAGGTTTTCCCACACATACTGGGAAATGCACCAAGGAAATAGGTTTTTCTTTTGCGATCACGTGAGTACACACCACCGATAAACATGTGTTCAGTTAACCAAGTGCCTTCGCTTACGGCTTTATTGATTGCAAGCCGAAGTGCCAGTTTTTTAAGTCCTAAACTATTACCTGCATATTGATTATTCACAGAAAAGACGCGGTTTTCGACAAGGTCGATATAAATACGACGTTTGTCAATATTTTTAGAGACATTGTTTTCGTCCAGTTCGCCGGCTGAATGGATGAAATAGAAGAAGTCCGGTGAGCCGTTGAGTTTTTTAAAGACTTCGTATCCCGGTCGATAGAGCATAGTTTCGCTATGGGCAACGTATGCGCTGTCGGTTATTTGCAAGGCGGGAAGAGTGAACATGGAGTTTTGTGGTCCGAGACTAAAGAAGAGAATTAGAGCTTCCTTTCCGTGCATGATACCTTCCATTAAAGCCATAATTTCTTTTAAACCTTCATCTCGATCAATAGAATTAATGTGTTTGCTTAATTTTTGACCTTTGGGCAAAAGAACGCGAGTGTTTTTTTTATCACGTGCTTGATCATGATATCCATCAAAATGGACCGTATGCCCTTCCGTTTTCAATTTTTGCTCTTCACCATTTTTTAAAGCCAATTCTTTTACATATTTATGGTCTTCCTCGGAGTCAGTTATCACAGTGGCTTTTTTAGGTCGACAGATGTCCAAGTATGTTTCGACAACCTCTAGTACCTTTGGATTGTTTAACGCTTGTAATTTTTTTAAATTGACTTCATCTAAATAGTTTTCAAGGGGCATTTTATTCACATCCCTTCTTAAT
>WAPZ01000789.1 GCA_015520535.1 Candidatus Heimdallarchaeota archaeon | reverse complement strand
CTGCCGGTTGCCTCAATGTTACTGAACTATCACGGGGTGATGCACTTGCGTGCGCGCTGGCCCCGAAATCGAGCGCTGGGTGTGCTTCGGTTTGGGTCGGCCATGAGGGTATTGCGCTAATCGGGGTGAGGCGCGTGCTAAATGACCACTGAGCCTGTCCTACCGCAGTGCCTCGCAGATAACCACCCGGCCGGATGGCGGGCGTGTTCCCCTGGCCCAAACATGCGCCCCAACGGTTCAGTATAAGCGTAGTGCGGGATTTCGAATGGATTAACTGTCTACCCATCACAAAGTGTTTTAGGGGTAATGAAGCTCACTTTTACTTGTTCAGCCCGCATTATGCTTATACAATGTTGGCACACGTACTTTTCATTCTCCTTGTAATTTTTCGACTTCCGCTTCATTCTTTGTTCCCTGCAATATTTCTTTAAATTTCGCATTCATTAGCTCTTCTCTTTTTTCAAAGAATTCTATGAAGTTTTCAAATCCCAAATCTACATCAGGAATGAGGTGTCTTCTCTTGTATTCCTCTCTGTCATTGTAATCCGGATAGGTTTCATTAAGCCATAAGTCAAAATCCTTATTAAGTTTTTCGATATTGGGAGTTGCTTCAAGGAGTTGCAAATTGCCCAAGTAATTAAAGTATTCTTGATATGTGTCAATGTCATCCTCTGAAATACCTCTTTTTCTCAATTTTGATTTGGTGAACTGGCTTTTGGGGAAAATGTGGTCAACATGGAATAAATTTCTGAAGTCAAGGCTTGGATAGAGTAACGATAATACAGAAAATGTGAACCCTTGTCCATATTTGTAATACAAAAGGTTTTCGATATCCTCATCCGAGAAAATAAGTGTCTTATTAGTTCCCCTAAAATGTGAAATAATTTTTTCCAATGGGAAACTATCTCCATTTTCTTGTATTATTTTTCTTAGAGGTCGTAGAACATTGTCAGGCTGTCCACTAAAGGCTCTTTTAACTAAGGAGAGCACAAGCCATCTCTTGATTTTTGCCTTTTCTTCTAAGTTTTTGCTTGATGAAACGAAATTGTCTCTCGCATCAAATTTATTGAGAAAGTATGCAATTGGAATAAGGGCATTATTTGAAGTCAAGGTTTCGCGACTGTATCCAAAGCTTGATACAAGACCAACCGCAATCCGAATTGAGTTTGTAATTCTTTCCCAATTATTCTCAATTTTTAGCATGTTGGTCTTGTTAAAGTTATCAACTTTGAAAGCGATATCATTGAAATCACTAAGTACAAGGCAAGATTTTAGAACAAAGTCTTTATTAAAATTGAAGCCGTCACCGATATTGTTAATCTCGTCAACAAAGCTGATAATTTCTTCTCTTGCATCTTTGGTTTCCCATTGAGCTGTGGCGATTGAAAGAAGTAAATCTGAATAGCTCAATACTGTACCACCGCTGTTAATTCTGATGAAAATGTTTAAAACCTTATCAAGTAGTTGACTTTTTTCTTGGTAGTAACTTATCGAACCTTTTTCGTGAATGATATTGTGTAGTTTGAACAAAGTCTTATTCGCAAATTTTCTTGCCTCCTTGGAGTAGTCATCAAACACGTACTCTGTTAGGTATTCGCTGACGTCTCCTGGTTCTTTTAGATTTAATATTTCACCAACAGGAAACCAATAATTATTATCATCATTTTTCTGTGCCTCATGGTCAGTTAGAAAAAGAAATTCATATTCAAAGTCAGAGTCTTCTGCTGGTCTAACTAAGTTCAGATAGAGCTTTCTTTTCGGGTAAGCTTGGTCATTGTCCCATCGTTTTCTTGGAAGTTTATAGGCAAAAGTTCCCTTTAAAGCGATGTAAAGTGATGTTAGTCGTTGTTGTCCATCAAGTACAGCAGTAATTTCTTCTTCACCTGTTATATTTGCTTTGGGATTATGCTTTTGGTCTCTTTCGTGATAGTCCCTTAAAAATTCATAGAATTCATAGTCATTAACTTTTTCTTTTTCCACTTTCCAAAAAAGAAAGGAGCTAATTGGATAGTCTCTCATAAGGCTATCAAACAATCTCTCAATTTGATAAGTATCCCAAACAAATTCTCTTTGTATTGCAGGGAGCAGGTATTTTTTTCTGTGAATGTCATTAACGACATCCGATATTTTTAATGCTGTTTCGTAAGACATTTATTATCTGTTTTGTATGTGTGCCAACGGTTGGTATAAGCGTAGTGCGGGTTTTGAAGCACTTCAGTTTCAACTTACACTGGATTATATTTATAGCTAAATCGTTCATATTAAGCACTTAACCCCGCATTACGCTTATACATTGTTGTACTGCGTTTATTATTCACTTTCATTAATTTCAATCATTATTGTAGAAACTCCGCCATTATTATCATCCTTAAATTTATCAAAATCATCATTATTGTGATTATCATCGTTCCCATTAAATTCACTAATTATATCAGAATAGAATGATTTACTGATTTCTGTATTTATAAAACAACATCCATCAAAATTCTCAATTGACATTCTTGGGAAACGACTTAATCCAGAGTTTTTTCTTCTTGACATTTTATCTTTAGTAATAAATAGTAAATCCCAAATCATTTGAGACCAATCTTCTGTTATTTGAGATTTATCACTAATAGTTCTACCTGTCGTGAATGTCAGAAAATGAAGTATCTCGTTTTCGAAATCAGATGAAATTGATATTATGTTATTCGGTAT
>WAPZ01000788.1 GCA_015520535.1 Candidatus Heimdallarchaeota archaeon | reverse complement strand
CAATGAATGATGAAATGTGCTCAAAACGACAAATTTTTCTTAATTATGTTGTTTCAATAGTTGTTTTTTTTGTATTAGCGAGTGTTCTCATTTATCTTTCCTATGCATTTCTTTCTTCTAATTCCTCGAGTGAAAACCTTCCAGTTGAACTACTTCTAAGTATAATTGTGCTTTCTTTTTTCGTAGCCGGTATTATTGGCGGTTTTGTCACAAATTGTGGGATTCCCTTTAAAAAGTTTTTTATACGGCTTTTCCTTATTGTGACTATTGTGGGGGGCATCATTACTGTTTTTATGATCGTGTCTATTGTGAATTCCTTCTCTAATGCTTCAGCTTCATGTGAGGGACTTGGATGCCTTGGTTTAGCTTTTGTTCTCCCAATTCTTCTTGTTGCAATGATAGTTGTTATTATCGTATTATATCTTCTGGTTCTTCTTGGTTTGGCTCTGCATGCCGCCGGAACACATGTTGGAAAATCGTTACGTGCAAATTTTTAGTCATGTCCCGCAATTTTTGATAGGTCGTAGAAAAAATAAAAAGAAGCGTTGCCTGTTAGAAATACTCTCCTTGAGAACGAATCCATTTTTTGTATATTTCTAAGGTGAGAATCGGAATCAAGCCTAAGCCGATACAGACAAGCCAATCAAGTGGGTCAAGGAAAATGATATCTGCAACTACAGAATTAGAACTAAGAGATCGAACAATTTCTTGAAGTACTGGAAGATACATCAATGTAATGTGGAGTACGGGCATGCTAAAAATCATTAAGTAGACAAACCAGAATCTTTCAGATTTATCAGTAAAGTTACTGTAAATAGGCTTGTCGATTCGGCGAATACTGAGCACAAATAATGGTTCGGTGATATATATAATAGTCATAAACATTGTTCTTGCTTTGGCTTGTTCCCAACTAACTGGCCGTAAAATATTGCTGGTACCCTCTTTAAATATCGGATTAAAACCGATTTTGTTAAACTCTCTAACGGCAAAGATAGGGAGCCACTGATACATGGTTCCATAATATACAAAATATAAAATCGCTGCAAGTGGTAGAGAGGTTACTAATAAGGCACCGACTAGTTTCCAATTAAATATCCCCGCCGTATCTATCGGTTTCCGTTTCATAATGTCAGCACTTATGCGATCAAAGATTAGTGCCAGCGGTGGGATTGCATGAACAATTCCAAAAATATAGGCGCGTTGCCAGTTATCAAGAAGCACTAAGTTAGAAGGAAGTAAGATAAACGACGAACCCATATATACCATGGCTTCGGCTAAATTAACGGCAATGTAAAACAGAACCATCATTCTAATTTTCTGGAACAACGAGCGACCTTGTCGAATTCCTTCCACTATGCTTACAAAGGAATCATCTGTAATAATAATGTCACCTGCTTGTTTGGCAACGTCTGTTCCCGTTATTCCCATCACAATACCAGCATCTGCCATTGATAATGCTAAAGCGTCATTGACACCATCTCCTGTCATTCCGACAACGCGATTCTTCTTTTGGTAGCGTTCAACGATGATTTGCTTATCTTTTGGTGCGACTCGTGCAAATACACGCGTCTTTTCAAATTCTTCGTCGTCAAGCTCAGATGCGGCGCGACCTTCATAGACTTTCTCACCCGGACGTAAAATTCCCACTTCTTTGGCAATGCTTGCTGCTGTAATCGGCGAGTCACCTGTAATCATGATTGGAGTTACACCTGCACTCCAACATTCAGAAACCGCTTTTTTGACACCTTCTCGTGGCGGATCAAAGATGCAAGTAAAACCTAGATAAATAAGATCGTTTTCCACTTTATCGCGTTCTTTTTCGTCCTTTTCTGGGATCGAATCTACTAGTTTATAGGCAAAAGAGATAACACGATACCCTTGCTGCGCAAATGAAGTCACACGGGCATCAATCTCTTTTCGTTTTTCGTCATTCAATTCAAATATTTCATTTCTAATTTTTACCTTAGTGCATCGCGGTAGAATAACTTCAGTGGCTCCTTTAGTAAAAACGATATAACCGTTTGGCCCTTTAAAAAGCATTGACATTCTTTTTAGCGAAGAATCAAATGGATATTCACGGATTTTTGTATATTGCTGTTTTATTTCTTCTTCTGAAAGATCAGATTTTTTGAATAAGGCTAATAAGGCGGCATCAGTTGCACTTCCCGTGCTTCGCCAGCGAATTATGGTTTCATGATCTTGTGTTATTTTTTCTGGTATCAGTTCAGCAGTGTTGTTTAAAAAACCATTTATCAAAATAAGCTTTAGTGTCTCAGTTGGATTAGCTTTGACCGTTGCCATCGCAACAAGATCTTCTTCCGAAACTTCTGATATATCAAATTGTTCGTCTTTTATCGGGAAGATTGTCCCCTTCGGTTCATATCCTAGCCCAGTAACACCGTATAACTGTGTTCCATCCCATACATATTTAACCGTCATTTCACTGGTCGTGATGGTGCCCGTTTTATCTGAACAGAGAATTGAAATACGACCCAGACTTTCTACAGCAGACAAGTTTCTAATGATGACTTTGTAGCTCGCCATCGCTAAAACGCCGGTTACAAGAACCACGGTTGTCAACAATGGAATGTTAATTGGCATTACCGACATTGCGGTAATAATGCTGATACCAATGTGTTGTGCCAATTCAGATTGTGAAAGATCGGATTTTTGGAGAATATAGGAAATACGATAAACTAAAGAGACCGTTAGGAATACAACCATTAATGCAGTTAAATACTTTCCCAATTGATTGACTTTCTTCCGTAACGGAATTTCACCGGTATTTAACTCTGCTAATTCTCTCGAAATTTTTCCAATTTCTGTATTCGCACCTGTTTTTACTACCACAGCTCGTGCGGATCCAAATTGTACAAAAGTCCCACTATAGAGCATATTTTTACGTTCTGAAAGTGGAATGTCCTTTTCCAACGTAATATTACCGTCCTCGACCTTTGTTACTGGGACACTCTCACCAGTGAGTGATGCTTCGTTAACTTGCAGATTGTTTGCCTCAATAATACGAGCATCGGCTGGGATACGGTCTCCTTGTCGTAGTTCAATGATATCACCAGGTACTATCTCGTCAGACGGTATTTCAATTGTTTTTCCGTTACGAATAACTCGGCTTGACGGTGCTGTCAGTTTTTGCAAGGCGTCAATTTTTTTCTGCGCTCGATATTGCTGAACAATCGCAATTGCAAAATTTAATGCCACAAAAAAAAGCCATTGAACAGCTTGTCCACGGACAGTTTCATCCCAAAAAGAAAGAAAAACTAACACTCCCGTCATGATTAAATACATGACAATTAAAACTTCAAGTAGGGGCGCTATATACACTTGCCATAAACTTCTTTTTACTTTTGGGATAACATTTAACCCATATATCTCTTTTCGACGTTCAACTTCACTGTCACTAAGTCCCGTTTTTGGCGAAGTACTCAATTTCATCAATAACTTGGGTAACTCTATCTCATGTCCTTCTATATTCTCGGTATCTTCGATATTTTTTGCGGTATCCATGGATCACACCATATTTTTTGCTAGTTTTTACCAATGAACAATTTAGATATCTCAAATAATTCCTGTTTAACATGAAAAGTGTTTTTTATAACATTAAAATTCCTTTTCATTTCTGAATTACTTCTGAAAGCGACCGAAAATCTCCGTGAAAATTAGATTGACCAAGGTAAAATGTGTCTTAAAGCATCCGCTGAGAAACTACAAAAAAGTCGATTTTTTCTTCGATTATTGGGTTAATGCTTCTCAATGTTCTTTTCATTGCCTGCATTACCAGTTGTTTTCCCTCATCGATGCTGAGCCCCATTCTATAATGCTTTTTAAGATAGGCATTTATTTGTGAGGCGCCAAAACCAATTGTAAATGCCCGTAT
>WAPZ01000787.1 GCA_015520535.1 Candidatus Heimdallarchaeota archaeon | reverse complement strand
GCGTAATTTTGAGCTTCCCAAACAAAGTGATGAGAACCTGGTGGAAGTTTTTTATTCAAGACGGTTGTAATTTTTCTTCCCGTTATATCATAAATTTCCAGATTGACATGGGATTTCCTTGATAATTTAAATTGGATATTAGTGACAGTATTAAATGGATTGGGGTAATTTTGATAAAGTTCAAAATCAGTAAGAATTTTATGATCATCTTGTGTAAATATTTTTGTGGCTTTTTTGTATTCAATTTGATAGAGCGAGTCCGGAATGTCTTCGATTTTCGTTGTATCAATAACAACAGTCGTATCTCCATTTTCAATTTTTAATACCACAAACACATCACCTGGTTTGGCGGTTGAATCCGGCCTTACAGATAAAAAGTATGTGCCTTCCTCCGGGTTATTGATTGATATAATATCTTCTAATTCCTGATCATCATCCATATCAAATTCGTCATAAAAGGCATCAAATAGATTCGTAGTGTCCTTTTGAACAAATAATCCTCTTGGAGAATATAACTTTAAATTCACAGGAGATTGACTAATTATTGTCAAATTGTTATAATGAATAAAACGAATATAATCTATAAATATCCTGTCACCTTCAAAATCCGGATCACCTTTTTCAATAGGATCGATTCGTATTTCTTTTATTCGCCCAATATCTTCTGGAATATCTGCTTCATAAACATGTAGTTTTCCATCAGGTATTATTTCTTTATTAAAACTAATCTCTGTGAAATTGGGAGAACCATATTGTTTAATATAAACCACAGGCTTCCCTGGATAACTATTGCCACCCCCATAAAACGACATCTTGATTTGTAGCTTAGGATAATTTTTAGAATCGATATTTAACAACCTGGGACTTACAATTCCGGGATCCTCTCCTGGGTCAATAATCCATTTTCCACCTAACTCTACATTGACACCTTTGTTTTGAGCATCCCGCGTTCGCCATTTCTCAAATGAATTATCAAAGCTCCAAACCGTTTTATCCGTATAGACATCCCAGAGAAAAGCATTCGAAGCGTTGGTATAAGGATCAACCCCAATCCCTTGCCAGCCATACGGATCCACAGGAATGTTATTTTTTCTGACCTCAAAGTGTAAATGAGGAGCATCTGAACCAACTGAACCAACTAATGCAATCGCTTCACCCTTTTTGACCTTTTCTCCATCTTTTTTTAAGTGCTTGCTACAATGCAAGTAAACGGTGGTAATATCATTTTTATGTTTTACCATTATGGTGTTAAATTTTGATGGATTACTATTTACAGGATCGTTTTCAGGTATTAAAATTTCCCCATCGTCTGGCGCATAGATTACTGTTCCCGTACTACTTCGATAATCAATCGCCGGATGTCCATCGTAGAAAAGATATACCTGCATATCAGGATTTCTACTTCCAGCAGTATAATTCCCGTTCACAATAAATTTGTCTCCGCTTTTTTGTTTATATCCATCCTGATATGCATCATATTGTATCTCACCCTTCTCCCCGGAAAAAGCCATCACCACTCCATCTTTACCCGGATCATAATATTTGATCATAGAATGATCAAAAACGGCATTAATTTCCGCACTATACGGATCTTTACCTTTCAAAGGAAAGGTCAGACCGTACCATTCACTATCTGCCTCTTTATGAAGCACAAGAGTTACACCATTCGAATACTCCGAATAATGGGGCTCCGGTTGTCCACTATTGGCGTATGCCCTGACTCTGTACGTGTATTCTATACCTTCAATTACATTGATATCAGTAAATTCATGACTATCTTTTGGCAACCATTTTATAATTTGCCATTGGTCCGAAACTTTGCGTTCAACTGTATAGCCTGTTTCATTATTAGTAAGATCTTCCCAGGATAAATAAATTTGATTTTGGTTTACCGGAAAGGCAACCAAATCTGAAGGGGTATTCATTGTAATCGCATAATATTCGTTTGAATAATCCGATGCCCAATTACTTCTAAAAGCTCTCAGTCTGTAATAATAAATATATTCCTTTTCAATATCAAAATCTTCATATTGAACAACGTTGGCATCGGTCCTATGTATTTCCTGCCAAGTCCCATTTTGCCCTTTTTTCCTTTCTATAATAAAACCATCTTCATCTACTGAATTACCTTTCCAAGACAATTTCACAAACTTACCGTTAGCCAACGCAATTAAATTTGATGGAGCATTAGACATACTTTGATTAAAAATGTTTTCTGCAAAAGCAATACCCATCTTTTTGTAACCCCATTTGCCTAATGAAGAATTAAAAAATAAAATCAGCTGGTCAAGATCATTGTCTACTAAAAGACTAAAATAACCTTGCTTTGTCCCATAAGTAGTTGTTTGCCAATCCTGGTACGGCAATAAAGCAGACGGAACCTGCTGAGTCCACTTTATCCCGTCCTCTGATAACCAAATATCAACGCTATCGTTGTTTGCAATCTGGCGAATTGCATAGTGACTAGAACCATCAAATTGAATTGTGTTTATCCCCATAGGTAAATTAATGTCATTGTTTTCGAATATATCCCAGTTAAAACCATCAGATGATGTCGCATAAATCCAGCGATTGTGAACTTTCTGTACAAAATACATATGAAACATGCCATCTCTAAAAATTACCTTTGGAACTCCTATACCTTGATCACCCGGGGAAATTTCTGTATAAGATATTATTGGATTTCCTTCATATTGTGTCCAATTGATCCCATCGGGTGATGTAGCCACTCCGATAGAACCTTTCGCATACAGATTTTGATTGTCTCCATAATAAAAAGCGTAATAAGTAGAACCTATTTTTAATACAGACCCAATAATTAACCGAAAAGATGACCAATTCTGTACTCCTCGTCGCAAAACTGGGTTACTGGGATTTTTAGTCCAGGTATAACCATCTAAAGAGGTAGCTAAACCAACTTCCTTTTGATTTGGTAACATACCAGTATAATATAATTTATATTCATTATTGTCTTTAAGGCAATAAAGCGAAGTAAAGTAATTTTCCCATTCTGAACTGCCGGTTTCTAAAATAGGGTTACCTTCATATTTTTTCCACTCTAAAACTTGACTATATAAAAAATGGCACATTGATAAAATAGTTAAAATTATTAAAATGGATTTCATCATATTATCTCCACTTTAAAATTTAATTCTTAGATTTTAATTTGTGAATAGGTCTAATGGAATATATACTATATATCTTACTTTACCTCAGACCTGTATAAGCGTGTTCTTGCAAACG
>WAPZ01000786.1 GCA_015520535.1 Candidatus Heimdallarchaeota archaeon | reverse complement strand
GCGTTATACTAATACCAGTGTTATTTTCGGATTCATTGTTTTATTTTTGTTTAACCCCAAGAAAAGTAGAAGTGATCCGCCTACCGGTTAGTGATATGTGGGTCAAAAAACAAGCAACATTCCTTTCATTGCTAATTGAAAGTGATATCTATAACAATAAAACATTCAATTTTAAAAAACATTTGAAAATATATTATCAAAAAATTTTTGAAAAAATCGATCACTGGCTTAAACAAGGAGGGATTTCGAGTATACTATTTATAGCTGACGAATGGTTGTATGCAATCCCCATAAATATATTGTTTGACGGGCGTCAATATTTAACGCAAAAATATAAAATTGCTTATTTAGCCAATTCAAGTTATATAATTGGGAATGAAAGGAAGAAAACGAATTTTTATCAATTTCTGGGAATGGCTCCATTAGTAGAGGAATTGCCTGCTTCTTCAGCAGAAATTCAGACCGCTGCTCAATATATTGAAGGGAAAAAAGTTGTCCTACTTGGGAACACTGCTACCGAACGAATTTTTAAACAATTGTGTTCTCATTCTAAAATTATTCATTTAGCAACCCATGGACAATTTAGTTCCTTTCAACCGGAATTTTCATTCTTGTTATTTACAGGTGATCAGACGAATGATGGATTTTTTTATCTTTATGAACTGGACAGTCTGAACTTGTCTGCTGTTCTGGTCAATATCAGTGCCTGCAGATTAGTGGGGCGTCCTTTGCATAGTAGTAGTTATCAGATACAGGTTGGGTTCGGATACAAGTTCCTAAGAAGCGGTGCCACAAATGTGTTGCTGGCTTCTTTTCCTTTGCGAGATGCTTTTGCCAGACATTTTTCACAAATATTTTACGCACAATTGAAAAACCATACAATAGGCACAGCCCTTCAGAAAACTCAGCAGTTTTTTATTAACAGAAATATATCTCCATCCCTGTGGGGAAGTTACATTTGGTTGACAAATCGCATTAACTTTATGGAACAACCTATATTGGCAAATACAAATTAAAATTAGTAATTAAAAATCAATCTATTGAATGGTAATGATTCTGCGAATTAATTTTAATTTACTTGTTCTATTCCTTTTATTTGGAATTAACCAAGTTATTTTTTCCCTTGAATACAATTATGACGCCCTTCGTTTTTTTCCAGAATTGGAAGGGGTAAAAATAAAAAGAGTGATTTATGTTAGTCCATCCGTGATTTATCTGCGGACCGAAGAGGGATATTTTCGCTGGACAGGAAAAGAGTGGGAAAAACTTTTTATACCTTTTATGGAAGAATTTCCTGTAATACAGCTTTTCCCTTATGATTCTCAGCGATTTTTGGTTACATATTCACCTCACGAACACTTTTACCATTCTCGAATTGCTTTTTTTGATGGCCAAAAATGGCTAAAAATTCCTGCCCCACAACCTTACAAAATAAACACAGTTTCTTTTATTGATTCTTCACGTTTTGTAGCTGGAGGAATGTGGGGGAGTCTTATTTATTATAATGGTGACTCAACGGAAGTATTGAAGACATTCCCTGGAGTAGATTATCATGCAATATGGGCATTTGAGAAAGATAACTTTTTGGCATTGGTAAGTGGCCAAAATATTCATTATAAAGGCCAAATGCTTATAAATTTTAATAATGGCAATTGGACAATTTTAACCAAAATGCCAGAAAGTAGCCTTACGGGATATTGTTGGCGACCGGATTCCGGGCTATTTGTGGGAGCAAAAGGATTTTTATACCTTTACGAAGGTACAACTATTCGAAAAATCTCCGATTTAAAAACTCGAGTTTTTTCCCATTTGATTAATCCTTTGGAACGAACTTTATATTTTTGGCACGATGAAGCGTTTTGGAAAACAACAATTTTAGGTAAAAAAATTAAATTATTTGATTTCCCATACCCTGCAAAGATTTTTCCGGTCCAGGATGGTGGATTTTTTATTCTAAGAGCAAATCATATTTTTTACAAAGGACCGCAGGATATTGGCGTACTTTTCAATCAGGATAAACCATTTTTTAAATACTGGACAATTGGGAATAGCAAAGCTTTGGGTTTGAGTTTATATGAAACAGTAAACAAAGAATTTTGTGTGTATCTGGTAGTTCCTGATGAAATTAATCGATTCTTTAAATTAAAATTTCCTGCAAAGGATATGTCGTTATTACTGGAAAGAGAAGAGATATTATTTAATACGGGACTTGTAGAGTATGATAAACAAAATGGAATTTTTGATGGAAGTCTTGGGTTTGCTGATCTGGATAATGATGGCGATCGGGATGCATTTCTTGCCAGTTTAGCCGGTCAGAGCTTGTTTTTTGAAAATTTTGGGAAGGACCGATTTCGTGACATTACGGCGGAAGTGGGCTTGAAAATAGTTGGAAGAGTGAATCGTTTTTATTTTGTAGATTTTAATTTAGATGGTCTGCTGGATCTTGTTTTAGGGGATGAATTAGGACCGCTTCGGTTTATTCGTAATCTGGGGTACATGCGTTTTGAAGATGTCACGGATTTATTGAATTTGCCGGATGATTATACCACCTATCTCCCTGCATTAGCAGATATGGATGGTGATGGTGACGCGGATCTTTTTTTGTACAGTCTTTATCGGCCCTTAGAGTATTTCGAAAACATTGGAATAGATGATAACAATAAATTACCTCTGTTTAAAAATCGCAGTTCTCGTTCACTACAATTAAGGAGATCGCATAATTATTTTATTCAATCAATTTCTTTTGCAGATTATGATAACGATGGTGATTTGGATATTCTGTTGGCTAATCGTAATAGCCCTTTGAAATTATTCGAAAATCTGGGGGGACATCGCTTTCGTGATGTTTCTCGCTTGCGGAAAGTTAATTATAATTTTTTTTCTTATGGTGCCAGTTGGGGAGATCTTGATTGGGATGGATATCTGGACTTTGTGTTATCAACACTGGGAAAAAATTATATTTTCTGGAATGTAAATGGGAAATATTTTCGAATCGATTCCACAACGTTTTCCGAAAATGGGCTTTCTTATACTACCGGTTCTGCTATTGTAGATAGTGATCAGGATGGAGATCTGGATATTCTTTTTTCTAATTACTTGATTTCCAGCGACAGAATTTATTTAAACCTGTTAAATAAAGCATCATTTATTCGGATTCAATTACGAGGCGGAAGTAAAAGTAACTTCGAGGGTATAGGGGGTATTGTTCGTTTGTATGAAAGTGGGTATATTGAGGATCCAACTAAATTGGTTGGATTTCGATATGTTCAACCGGAAACTGGCTATAACTCGTTTCAATTCCCATATGCATATTTTGGTGTAGATCCAAGTAAAGTCTATGATGCGGTGATTCAATTTCCCGGAGGAAAAACCGTCCAGGCATTTAATCTTGTTCCAGGTAATTCCTATTTAATTAAAGAAGTTTCTGGAATAAATCAGATTTTGTTCTCATTCGTGCAAGCCGGAAAGAATTGGGTTTTTAGAAAGAACAAACGGATTCAAATATATAAGCTGTTAATGTTTCTGGGAATGTTTGTCGGATTTAATCTTTTTATCCATTTACGTTCTTACTGGCCAGTTATCTACGTGTTTTTTTTCAATACTATCTTATTTTCAACTTATCTGGTAATGGAGATATTCTTTTTTACCATCAATCCCCTACTAAGCTGGATATTTCCATTTTATTTTGTTTTTATATCAGGTGCTATCGCTTACTGGACTATTGAAAAATACACTATGTTCAAATATGGAGACGAGTTTAAATATGAATTGTTCGATTTGTTTCGTCAGTTCCAGCATAGTAAAAGTGGCCTGGCGCAAATTAATCATTTAATCTTTTTTTGCAGTAATATAAAAGCAAGTACCGAGTCTGAAATGCTCAGGGAATTTTTAAAAGAATTGTTTTATTTCAAGACGTTTACAGTACCTTTTATCAACAATGTATTACACTTAACTTCTCGAGTTAAGAACTTGCGAAGTACCAGCAAAGAGGCTGTAAGGCTTTTGCGTTTAATTTCACAGATGCTCCACGTAATGGATTATTTTCATAATCCATCTCCAAAAAAATTTGCGAAACTGAAAGAATTGCTGTTACGTCTGAAAACTCAACTTTTGTTATTGCGGAAGGAGACTGAGCTTGCTGTATCCTGTGATGCGATTTTAGTCATATCACAAACTTTGCGTGGATTCCCTGAATTTACGGAGGTTAAATTTCATCGTGAACCAGCTGAACAGGTTCCGAGGGCTATTATACCCGAAGAGGTATTGAGCCGGGTATTGGGAGATTTATTCCAAAACGCGTTAGATGCAATGTATCAACAGGAAACCAAAAAAATTGATATTTTTGTGCGTGGTGAAACTGAACGTGTTGTAATCAATATTCATGATTATGGAATAGGAATATCCCCTAATT
>WAPZ01000785.1 GCA_015520535.1 Candidatus Heimdallarchaeota archaeon | reverse complement strand
CCGTTAATTTATTTGATCCAAATGGAATGGAAATACGGGGAAATAGCGCAGATTTGGCTGTAGCGGCTAATCTTATTAATGAAGCAATAGGTGATAAAAATATTGAAAATGCTAAAGTAACGGTTAAATCGAAGCAGGTGGAAAAAACCGGCATAAGTGTATTGATTGCAAAAATAGCAAATGCACTTGGTATTGATGTCAGTACTACAGAAACGGTTTACTATTTAGCAGCTGAAGGTGAGGGATGGAACAATTTACAAGCCAATGATCCACGATTGAGTAGAGAATTAAATTCAATGGCTACTCAGGCATTCAACATGTTAAAAGATTTAATTGAAATGCCGGATGTGATCAATTTTGTATTAACGGAAACTTATAAAGGTATAGATTTATCGTTAGGCTTTGGTGGTGGAAAAAATGACCCCTGGAGTGCCACTGTTTATTTATCACCAAAAGGCAATCTAAATCCTCGCAGTTCTCGCTATGGCGAATCACCTAAAGGAATATTTTTCCATGAAGTTGTTGGACATACCCATCCAGAGTCTTTTGATGCTGCGTATATGAATGTGATTTTTAATTATCAACCTTTTAAGCGTCATGAGGGGCCGTATCCAACCTATAACAGGCTAAGAATCAGGAGGAGACAATGAAAAAGACTAAATTGTTAATATTCATATATGTTGTTATGATTGCTTTTGCAATAAATATAGTTACTTCAATCTGGGGGACGAAAAGCTTACTTTTAGAAAATTTCAACTATTTTCCTATTCATCCAACTGATGAAGATCGGGTTCATTTTGACATTAGTTATTTTTACTTTGGAAAATATAATGATCTATTAACAGTTGAGGATATTAAAAAAGCTTTTACACGCACCGATTCAATTGTAAAAATGGATGAAAAACAGTATAATGAAAATATAGAATATGCCAGAGAAAATAGTCCAGTTTTTATAGTTGAGGTCAGGAAATACTTAATTTTTGCAATTATATATAATTTAAAATTAGCGATCACTGAATCGTTTGACAATAAAAATTATTATATTTGGTGTTTTGGAAGATGGATAAATATTAAATCTCATATTATTGGATTTGCTTAAAATTTTGATTTAATTTTTTTATTATAGGGAGTGTCCAGAATTTTGTGTAAACAGGGAGCATGAGGCAACGGGAGCGAGCCCGGAGTGTAAACATTGCCTCGGTATTTTGCATGAACTGTAAATGCCCGTCAGAGCATACCTCCAGGGATGGCGAATTACTGTTTGAGCCAGGAAGGCGAGTTTAATTCGCCGGGCGTTTTTGGTTCTTTTTGCGCCGTCAAAAAGAACCAGTAAAAAACAATGGTTTTGTTGCATTAAGTAAGCTGGTTCATGAGAAAAAGCTTGCTCCCTGCAGTTAGGAAAACAAACAGAAATCAGCAGAATGTTTTTCACCAGTGGTTACCACAAGCACGCCGGTATGTTCCTCTATGGCAGTCTGGGCTTCCAGGCGGGCCGTTCGGGCGACAACTGCTTTGACCTTTCCGGACAGGAGCGGGATAGAAGAACCGGTCTGTTGTACGCCGGGGTACGGTTTTATAATCCCTGGCTTGGGCGGTGGCTAGGTGTGGATCCAATTTTATCCACTAAAACCCCTCTCAAACTAATTCGGCTTGGTGTGCTGATTGAATCTCCATATGCCTATGTCTCCAACAATCCAATAATTTACATTGATCAATTTGGCTTTGTGAAGTGGGATGTTGTTGGTAAGGGGACATTGAAGCTTTTAGGGGGCGCTGTGACTACAGGGGTTAGTGGTTATGCTCTCATACAGACTGCGGGTGGAGCAACATTATTTGGTGCTACTCTTGGTTTTACAGCCGGCATTGCAACAATTAGTTTGGGATTAGGAGGAATTATATCAGGATTTTCAGACAAAGATTTTCCATTGTCCGAAGGTTTTATAGTAGCAATTGCCTCGGAATTGGGAGTAGATAGAGAAACAGCTTTGAAATTGGCAATGGCATGGGATTTATTTAACTTAGGACAAAGTGCAGCTAATGTTGTTTCTAAGACTGGAACTACATTAGACGAACTCTCCCTTTTACTAAATGCAAAAGACTTAAGTGAGGATATAAAATCACAAATCCAGGATTATTTAAAATCCCAAGAAAAAGAAAAAAAACAGGAAGAAAGGGAAAGGGAAGAAAAAGATAAAGAATACTAAGCACTTTAAAACGAAGAAAGGAACTATATTATGGTACTAAAAAAAATTGTTTCAATGATTCTAGATATTTTGTTTGCGATTATTGCAGTCCTCCCTGTGAGTTTGTATTTAAATGAAAGTTTAAAACTAACCCTATATAAAATTGTTTTCATTTACTTTATACATACTAATATATTATCATATTTCTCAAAACAATATACAATTGGTGAAAGGTGGGTACGAATAGGTTTAAAACGTTTAGATGAAACACCTATTCCCTTTAAGATTCTTTTTGCAAGGAACCTAATCTTGAGTTTTTTAATCTTTTTGATTGCTATTAGTTGGGGTAGTCTCTTTGAGACAATATTATTTGGATTGTCGTTTGTAAGTATGAATATGATTTCAACCAATAACAAATTCCAAAAACCAATGACTCCCTTGGATTTCGTTTTCAAAACGTATTACACCAATGTTTGAACTTATTAGAGACATCTTTATTGCATTAATTATTTTATTTTTTGGAGCGCTCGGAGCTGAAGCGAAATACTCTCCAATAAATTTCAGTTGGAGAAGAGCAGTTTTTTGGTGGCTTTTTATGACGTTTCTATTTTCGTTAGCCCGGATTTTCTTATGATTTTTTGTTTCCACATATTGGATGGCGATCAGATGGTAGCAGTTTACCAAAACGATTTGGTGAAGTATTTGGAATAATTTTAACCAACGGAGT
>WAPZ01000784.1 GCA_015520535.1 Candidatus Heimdallarchaeota archaeon | reverse complement strand
CGTGATTATTCCGTTCTATAGTCATATTGGATTGTTACCAATGTAATAATTAAGTATTACACATAATTAACTTCTTTATTTCGGTTATGTTTGTTATTTAAAACGCTAATCTGAATTTAAAAAGAAATAGCTGGCATAAGGGACGATTTAAGTCATTGTTTTGCAAAAATAAAGGAATGTTGAGTGCGGAAAGTTTTCAAAAAGATAATATGTTAAAAAAATAAGAATAGAAACTTGCTAGGGTGTGGCTCTGTTAATAAGCCGCGGGTAGAGGCATGTTTCTCTAATGTGGTCGAGATTTAATATCCATTGAATATAACGTTCTACACCCAACCCAAAACCGGCGTGTGGGACACTTCCATATTTCCTTAGGTCTAAGTACCAGTAATAAGGTTCGGGATTAAGTCCTTCTTCTCTGATTCTTTTTAAGAGGGTATTATAATCGTCTTCTCGTTGTGAGGAGCCGATAACCTCGCCGAGGTGAGGTAGTAACAAATCGGCAGAATTGGTCACTTCGGGGTTTTCATCGTTAATTTTCATGTAAAAGGGTTTCATAGATTTTGGGAAGTGGGTCAGAAACGTGGGTCTACCGATATGATCTACGAGCATTCTTTCTGGCTTTTCTGTGATATCGTCACCCCATTCAAAAGGTTTTCCGTGTTCATTTGGTATTTCTAATTTATTTAGGAGGTCAATGGCATCAGAATATGATATTCGGCGAAAAGGTTTTTCTAATTTTTGAAAGTCTGGGTTGAGTTCTTTGACAATAGGATGTTCTGCTAACGTATTTGTCACCGTTGTGATGAGTTCTTCAAGGAGGATAAGGAGATCGTCAAAGTCGAAAAACGCCATTTCTGCCTCAAGATGGGTATATTCTGTTAGATGACGTCGTGTTCGGCTTTTTTCGGCGCGGTAAGACGGTAAGATACAGTAAACCTTTTCAAACGCAAAAATTGCGGTTTCCAAGTAAAGTTGGCTAGACTGAGTCAAGTAAGCGTCTTCATTAAAGTATTTTAGCTTAAATAAGGTGGAACCACCTTCAACTTGGGTTTGTACAATGGTTGGAGGAGTAACTTCGACAAAAGAGTCATTTTCAAAAAAACGGCGAAAGGTTTTTAATGCCTCGGCGCGGAAGAATAAAATTTTTGATGTGCGTTCTCCTCTTATCACTAGGTGACGTTTATTCAGAAGAACATCGGGACCGGAGTCCGGCTGAATCTCTAATTCAATCGTTCCACTGGATGGGTGGAAGAGCTTGACAATATCAGTAATTTGGATTTCGATTCCCATGTATGGAGCACGAGGATCTTTTTTGACGATTCCTTTCAGTGCAAGTGCAGCTTCTCGAGAAAGCTTGGTTAACTGAGAGAAACTTTCCTCCGACTTTAAGTTACCTTTTTTCGCAACGCATTGGACAAATCCAGAACCATCACGAATTATTATGAATATTAGTTTTCCTTGATGGCGAATATGATGGATCCATCCACGAATGACGACTTCTTCATTAATGTGCTGAGGTAAATTTTTTATTTTTACGATTTTTGGCGTTTGTTTATAATAGAGGGTCATGGTTCGATTAGCACCTCAATAAATTCGGTAATAAGATCGTAAGGATTATCTGATTTTTCTAAAACGGTTGATACGACAATAATGTCAGCACCCGCTTCTTTTAAATTACGAATTTGTTTGGGGCTGACAATTCCGCCGCCAGTAAGAAGTATTTTATTCGGAAATGTTGTTTTGGTACGTTTTACAAGTTCGAGTCGTTGTGCAATAGATGCGGCATGATCTACTCCTGAACCGGCTTCTAGATAAATGCCCCACCAACTCTCCTTCAAGTGTGTTTGGATAAGTTGTAGTGCTTCATTGTCGGTTAAATTTTTAGCACCAAGTTTGTTTCCAACACGTGAATACGGTGATAGGACTAGATATCCATACATTCGTGGTTTGGGATAGGGGCGGCGTAAAGTGCGCATATAGTTCTTAAATATGAGATAATAAATTTTTCCGACCGTTGCCATCATTTTCATAAAACGACGTGTCGTGTTCAAAAGAGTGGGTATCATCAGATAGTCGGCTTGGGAGGAGACCTGTAATGGGTGTCCCGGAAAGATGACAATCGGTATTCCTAAATTAGCTTGACGGAGTTTTTTTAAGTACATATGGACGCCTTTATAAATTTCTTTAGTATCACCGCACCAAAATTCTAAGTGATTTTTGTATTCGTCGTAGGTATAAGGTCCCTCTCTACAGAATTTTAAGATGGCTTGATATACTCTCTCGGTTTCAGCCCTTTTATTGGGGTCTAAGAGGATCGCTAATTTTGTCATGGAGTTAACATCCATTTACTTTTCATTCAATTCAATCTAAAAGCATCATAATGTTCAATTGACTTCAGAATGCGCTAAAAAAAAATCTTTTGGCAGTAGCTTCAGTGATAATAATAGCCAAAAAAGATAAAATAGAGGTCTCTAATAGTTACAAAAGAAGATTAGAAAAAAATGGCGGCATAAACGATGCAAGAAAAAACTTTTGACCAATCTAATATAAATAACAATCTGTCTATCCAAAAATACACATTAAAAGATTTTTTTGAGGCTAAATCAGTGGCGGTTATTGGTGCCTCTACAAAGCCGAACTCGCCGGGATACATAATTGCAATGAATTTTGTTCATTCGTTCGAGGGCGATGTCTATTTTGTCAATCCTAAAGGGGGAAGGCTATTCACCAAAAAATTATATCCTTCAGTATTAGATATTCCCGATCAAGTAGATTTAGCGGTTATTATTGTTCCTGCCCGATTTGTCCCTCAAGTAGTAGAAGAATGTGGCTTAAAAGGAATTCATTTATTAATAATAATCAGTGGTGGCTTTAGCGAAGTTGGTGAAGAGGGCGCAAAGCTTGAACACCAAATAAAAGAATTGGCGAAAAAATTCAATTTGAGAATTATTGGACCTAATTGTGTGGGAATTTATGCACCGAAAAGTAAGTTAGATACAATATTTTTACCCCATGACCTTGTTAAACGTCCTGGTTTTGGGCCGATGAGTTTTTTTACGCAATCCGGTGCCTTTGGCGTTTCAATATTAACTGAATTAGCTTTTTTAGGCTATGGAAAGTGGGTGAGTAAATTTTTATCATTTGGGAATGCAACGGATATTAATGAGACAGATGCGCTAGAATATTTAGGAAGTGATCCTTCAACTAAAGTTATTTTAGGTTATATGGAAGGTTTTCGAAATCCGAGAAAATTTTTAGAAATCGCAAAAGAAGTCGCCAAAACAAAACCCATTATTTTAATTAAGGCTAATAGAACTAAAGCTGGTGCTAAAGCTGGTGCCAGCCATACAGCATCCTTAGCGAGTGATGATAAAATTACTGATAGCTTGTTAAAATCGGTAGGTATTATTCGTTCAGAAAGTTGGGGTGAGATGTTAGCAGCAGCGAAATTGTTTGCAACATGTTCTTTTCCGCGCGGGAACAAAGTCGCCGTTGTGACAAATGGTGGCGGATTAGGAGTTATGTTAAGCGATGCATTAGAGTTTGAAGGATTAGAATTAGCAGAATTGTCCTCCGAAACAGTTGACTTTCTAAAAGACACGTTTCCTCCTTTATATGTGACCACAAATCCGATTGATTTAACAGGAAATTCACGATCAGAAGATTTTGACATAGCGTTGCGAACTGTTGTAAAAGATCCATCTGTTGATGCCATTTTTTGTTGTATTGTTCCGGTCACGCCAGTACTGGATTTGGCAGATTTAGTGAGTAGAATACAACGATTAGCAAAAGAAAATATCTTTGCGGAAAAACCTCTTTTATTTGTTTCTTTAGGCGGTGAAGGCGCGGTCTTACTGCGAAATAAAATTGAGTCAATTGGTTTTCCAACTTTTAGCTTACCAGAAACGGCAGCAAAAGCTTTAGGAGATGCTTGGCGATATATTCAATATCTTAAAAAGCATGATCTAGGCGTTCCACCATGTTTCTCCTAGTATGACGCTACAAAAGTAATTTAACTTCTTTTAATTTCTTTATAAGGGGTATATTCCCATTTTTAAAGATTTTTTTAAAATCGTTTTCAGAAAAAAGCCCGATTTTCCCAATGAATTCTACATTTGATGTGAGTGCCCGTCGGGCATCATTTAATGAATCACCAATAAATACAATTTCTTTGGATGTCACATTATATTTTTTTATTAGGTAGTTGAAATGATCTTTGCCCTTTTCAAAGCCTGGCTTCCATCCGAGCATTTCGTCAATGTACTGATCCAGATTTTTGGCTTTACAGTATGAGATAATCAATTTGGTGAATGTTCCTGATGATACCGCAATTATATAATTTTTTCTTTCAAGTATTCTAATACTTCTTTTGAATCGGGAAATAAGGATTGTTGGTTGAAGTTTTCCTCTTTAATTCGCTCAAATTCGGCAACAACTTTTTCATTCAAAGGTGAACCTGGAAATATCATTTTAATTTGCTGAACAAAGGGTAATCCTGTTGTTTCAATGTATTTCTTTCGTGCAGTTTTCTTATCTAAATGGTAATATTTTTCAATCAGCGTTGTTGCAATCGAAGTCAACCAGCCCATTGAGTCAACTAAAGTACCATCAAAGTCTAATGTGACCACTTTTATATTTTCAAATTTTTTTGTCATTCTTTATTCACTTTATTTTTTGCATTGTAATGCTATCAAAGAGGCGGTGGCACCAGCGCCGACGCCATTATCAATATTTACAACCGTAAGACCGGGAACACATGATTGTAACATACTTTTTAGTGCAGCTTCGCCCTTGCCACCAAACCCATAGCCAACAGATGTCGGCACGCCAATGACGGGGATACTTACTAAACTTGCAACAACGGAGGGTAGTGCCCCTTCCATTCCTGCAACAACTACAAGTGCTTTTGCATTTTTCTCATTAATTTCTTTTAATGGATTTATTAGTCTATGTATTCCAGCTATACCGACGTCCTGATAAGTAAGTGTTTTTACACCCATGAGTTGGGACACATATTCGACCTCTTCGACAATCGGTGCATCAGAGGTTCCTGCTGACAAAATTCCGATATGAACGTCATAATTAGGGAACTCATAACCTTTTTGCGCTATAATTGCGGTTTGTATCCCTATTTTAGTGTAATATAGGTTTTTATCAAATGTTGTATTGATTTTGGCCTTATGAGTGTCTTTCATTCGAGTTATTAACACAGCGTCATTGTTTTCAAGTGTTTGGTGGATAATTTTTATTAAAATGTCGGGATGTTTCCATTCAGCTAAAACGATTTCCGGTATTAAGGTTCTTTTTTTTCGTCCAAGGTCAATATTAACAAGATTTTCTAGTGGGAGAAGCTTAAAATAGTCTAGCT
>WAPZ01000783.1 GCA_015520535.1 Candidatus Heimdallarchaeota archaeon | reverse complement strand
GGCGTATGTTATGTTATGTTTTACGTTTATTATTTATTTACTTGAGGACAATCTTTCCCTCTTTTTCGATACCATATAACAACTTGATACGGTCGTATGAGATAAAGTGCCGGAAAAGTAAAGATATGAACCAGTCGGCCAAAAGGAAGAAACATCAGGATAAAAAAAGGTAGGAGAATATGAAATTTAGCAAAAAAGCTAATATTTTTCGGAATTTTTGGCTGTAACAAGAAAATTCCTTGAAACCAAGGCGCAACTTCCTTACTGAACCAATTTGGATCGTTACTAGGAAGATATAACACAATGAGAATGATGCCACTGGCTATTTGTATGAAAAGTAAGATAAGAATAGTAATATCCATAGGCGTGGTTATTTTACGAACATACGGATTAACTACATGCCGGATGATGAGTAACAAAAATCCGATGAGTGCAGCCAAGCCGGCAATTATTCGAATGCCATCTAAGAGTAGTTTAAAGATTGGATGTATATGCCCAATAGCATCTTTTAATGCAAGATAGGGCTCAGTAAAAACCATAGCTAAAAAATGCCCAAACAAAATAATAAATATTCCATAGTGCCCTAAACGAAGCCCCCATCCAGCAAATTTATCTGAGCCGAAGAACTGTGACGACAAGGCAGAATAAGTATACTGATGATAACGATAACGCAAAAAACTACCAATAATACACGTTAAAATGGCAAGATAAGGAAATATCACAAAAAAGAAGAATTCAATATTGGTAGACCCAACTATTGAATCTTGTAGCCCCATACGTTCATCACATCCCGTACAATTTTTAAGTTTCATGTTTATTTTCATTTTCCACTATTTTAACCCGGAATAAACTAGTTATGAATTCTTTTAATGCTCTATAGAGATAAATATAGGGATTTTTGGATACCTTTACTCCTATGAGGGAATTTTCGACCGCCAAATTACTCTTCTCAGTGATGAGATGTAAAGCAGGCAGGATAAGATCCGCTAGTAATGACCGAACAACATCTTTATCCGCAGTGTTCGAAATAAATTCCAATAAAATAACTATATGATCAGAAAGTTCATTATTTGGAGGGTTATAACCATGATTACGAAAGAGTTCTCTAAGCTTAATGAGAAAAAGGCTACGTTTGTAACTTTCTCCTACTAAATGAGCTGCTAAATATGGATGAAAGCCCGGGCTCATGTCAATCAAATCGGAGTAAAATTCTTGCAATTGCGTAATATTTAGCTTAACAACGCTATTCTTGAACTGTTGCAAATATTTATGTGCCTTTGGACACAAAGTTTTTGTGAGATGTTCCATTTCTTCAATATCCCGAAGATGAACTTCTGTAGGATACTCGAACAACAGTGAGAACTTTCTAAATAATCGCTGAATCGTTGATGTGTATAAAAAAACGGTAGAAGATAATGAATTATCAAGGAAAAATATATGTTCCGACGTGGATTCTGCCGAAACCAAACTTTAACCTCCTCGTTGTGGTTCTGTTCTTAATCCAAAACCTGATTGTTGCCGATATGTCAGTGGATCGATTGCGGACTCAATTCCTACTTCCCTTGCTAACGGTGGAAGGACAAAACGTTCATCATATGTTGGTAATGCCGTGATGCGATAAATGTCCTCTGCTAATTGAGGTGAGAGATTAACGTCCTCTAAGGCTTTATTAATAACATCGATATCTCCCACACCAGTTGACTTAAACCGCATGTATTCTCGTACAGCAATAAGTTTTCTGTATACTTGCTTGATTATTTCGATATTCCCTGCAGAAAATAAACTAGCCATATATTTAAGTGGTAGCCGCAATTTGTCTAAATTTGTAAGTAACGGTGTGAGATTTTCGGAATCAACATCGTTTAAGTCGTAAATTTTGTCTTTAACAGTAGCTATCACCGGCAAAAGCGGCGGTACATAAAATAACATTGGTAAGGTTCGATATTCGGGGTGCAATGGAAGTGCTATTCTCCAAATCTTAACAAATTTGTAGATAGGAGAACGTTGTGCAGATTTTAACATAGCATCTGAGATACCACATTCTTTAGCTGCAGCAATGACTTCAGGATCAAAAGGATCTTTGATTAAATCAAGTTGTGCATCTACGAGTTTGTCGTTAGGAACTTTGATAGCTTTCACAATAGCCTCTGAATCATAAAGGATTAAGCCTAAGTATCTGAGCCGACCAACACAAGTGTGGAAACATGCGGGGGCTTGTCCAGATTCTAGCAAAGGATAACATAGAATGCATTTTTCAGATTTTCCAGTGGCCCAATTAAAATATACTTTCTGATATGGACACCCTGAAATACAAAGACGCCATGATCGGCATTTCTGTTGACTTACTAAGACAATTCCATCTTCTCCACGCTTATAAATGGCACCGGATGGACAAGATGCTACACATGAAGCATTAACACAGTGATTGCATATACGTGGAAGATAAAAAAATACCACACGTTCTAATTTAAGCAATACCAGTTTTTCTTCTTCAGTATATTCGTCTAAATTTACATCATTTACTGCATAGATTCGTGAACCACCAAGATCATTGTCCCAATTTGGACCATAATTAACATCCATTGGTTTACCAGTAATAGCAGAGATAGGTCGTGCAATTGGTTGATCATTGCTAGCAGGTGCATTAAATAAGTTTTCATATGAATAAGTCCACGGCTCATAATAATCATGTATCGTTGGCATAGCTTTATTGTAAAATATAGAAGTGGAAAGCAGTTTGATTCTATTTCCTAACCTTAATTTGATTTTGTTCTTTTTTTCATCATACGTCCAGCCACTTTTGTATTTTTTTTGATCTTCCCAACGATGGGGGTAACCAGTACCAGGTCTTGTTTCAACGTTGTTCCACCACATATATTCGGCGCCTTTTCGATCTGTCCATAAGTTTTTACATGACACACTACATGTATGGCAGTCAATACATTTATCAAGGTGGAAAACCATAGCAACTTGAGCTCGGATATCCATTTTTATACTTCGCCTCCTCAAATATTTTTCCCATTAATTTATTACCATTCAATTTCATTTGATTCTAATTTTCGAATAATGACATGACAGTCACGATTTACACCAACAGGCCCCCAATAATTGAAGAAATATGTAAATTGTGCGTAACCACCGGCTAATAACACAGGATTTAAACGAATACGCATAAGCGAGTTGTGTACCCCAGCACGCTTGCCGCCACGAATTTTTGACTTAGGAACTGCCAATGTTCGTTCAGCTGAGTGATGAACCAGACAAGTACCGGGTTGAATGCGATCGCTTACAGCAGCTCTTGTTACAACGACACCATTGTCATTGTAAATTTCGATCCAATCATTATCTTTCACACCTATCTTCGCCGCATCATCAGGATGTAACCATGCTGGCTCTATACTTCGCGACAGAACCCGCATTCGATGATTGTCATAAAAAGTTGAATGTATTTGCCATTTACCATGGGGCGTCATAAAATTTACTTTGAGAACTTTAGCATTTTCAGGAATGGGGCTATTAAGGAGTTCACCTAATTTATTTAAATCTAGCTTGGGTTTATGTGTGGGTAATTGTTCCCCGAACATGATATACCATTCGTGATCAATGTAAAATTGTTGCCGTCCGGTAAGAGTACGCCAAGGAACTAATTTTTCCACATTTATCACAAATCCCGCATACGGACGGCCATTGTTGATAATACCAGACCATGTGGGACTAGTAAGTGCACGTCGTGGTTGCCTTATAATGTCGTCGAAATTATAACGAATATTACGGTTTTTTTCTGCAAGATCTGCAAGAGGAAGTCCAACTTTCTCTTCTTCAACTTTAAATCCACGATAGGCGATTTCACCATTAGTTTCTGGAGCTAGATACAAGAGAAGGTTCACTGCATCTAGTGATGATTCTAAACTTGGATATCTTTTCCCATTCCATTCGATAGAACGAGTAAATTTATGGTCCGGTGGTACATCACTAGGATTTTCAAGTAATTTGTCATAAAATGTCTTAATGGGGAACGTAATACCATGTGCACCGATTCCTAACTCTCGAGCTAACGGACCAAACGAAATAAACTTATTGTAAAGGTTTACGTAATCTCGTTTGACAATTTTCATATTGGGCATTGTTTTTCCAGGAATCGGTTCACATTCGTCTAACATCCAGTCTTTGACAGAAGGTTGGGCTAATTCAGCGGGCGTGTCATGAAGAAGTGGTGTTGAGACAAGATCTTCAATTGGTTCTGGAAAATGTTTTTGCGCTAATTCACTGATTTTTCTCGCAATTTCTCTAAATACAGCCCAATCTGTCTTTGCTTCCCAAGACGGTGGTACAACTTGCCCAAGTGGATGAATGAATGTATGTAAGTCAGTGGTATTAAGGTCATTTTTTTCATACCACATTGCAGCAGGTAGTACAATGTCTGAATACAAAGCAGAAGTATCCATTCGGAAATTAATATCTATTACAAGATCCATTTTTCCTTCTGGTGCATGATCTCGCCATGTGATATCTTTAACATAATCTTTGGCACGTTCTAACGCTGAAATATTATAATCAGTACCTAAATAGTGCTTTAAAAAGTATTCATGTCCTTTTGCACTGGCCATCAAAGCATTGGCACGCCAAATGAACCATATACGAGGCCAGTTTTCTTCAGCATCAGGATCTTGTACTGCATAACGAAGCTTTTTCTTCTTTAACTGTTCAATCACCCATTTGACGATTTCTTCCTCTGTATTCGCTCCCGAAGCACGTGCTTCTTTCACTATTTCTATAGGATTCTTGTTGAATTGCGGGAAAAATGGTAACCACCCAAGACGAACAGCTTTAGCAATAAGATCTGCAACGTGAAGATTTTTAGACTTAAGTGGTTCTGGCACAGCTGCATATTCATTGAATGGTCCTTCATAACGCCATTGATCACAATGCATAAAATGCCAAATTGGAGTTTGCTGCAACCGCGGCGGACGACTCCAATCAAAAGCAAAGGCTAGTGTAGCCCAGGGTGCAAGTAGTACGGCTTTTTCTTGACCAACATAATGATTGAGACCACCACCATTTCGACCTACACAGCCACAGAGGAGTAAAGCTGTGATAGGAGCTCGATAGCCTAAATTATTATAATACCAGTGATTAATTCCAGTACCTATGATGATCATTGATCGTCCTTGAGTTATTTCTGCATTTTTTGCGAATTCTCGTGCCAATCGAATGACTATCTTCCGACTAATTCCAGTAAATTTTTCTTGCCATGCTGGCGTGTATGGAATATCATCGTCATAACTTTCTGGGTATTCTCCTTGTAAACCGCGAGATATTCCGAATTGAGCCATCAAAAGATCATAAACAGTAGTTACTGGAACTTTTCCATCTGTGGTTTCAATATATTTTACAGGTACATAGCGGATAAATTCTTTTTCCTCAGCAAATCCCATAAATTTGACAGGAATTGCATCATCATAGTTTTCAATAAAAGTCAAAACGGGTTCAATTGGACTGTTATCAAGTCCATCTTCTAATAATAAATTCCACTTTCCCTTTTCCGTTCCCCAACGAAAACCAATAGTACCCTTTGGCATTTTTAGGGTTCCACTTTTATCGAACATTAATGGTTTCCATTCTGCATTTTCGACGTCAGCGTATTTTTTTATTTGAGCGGAACGTAATAGTTTTTTTGAAACAAAGTTCTCATCATTTTTTTCCAATTGAACCAAGAATGGTGCATCGGTGTATTGCTTTAAATAATCTAAGAAGAACGCTATTTTTCTGTCAGCGTGAAATTCCTTAAGGATAACGTGATTAATTGCCATCCACATAGCTGTATCTTGACCAGCTTTAATAGGGATCCACCAATCGGCATTCTTAGCTGTAGCATTAAATTCTGGTGTTATAACAACAAACTTAGCTCCATTATGACGGGCTTCATGTATAAAATGGGAATCCGGCGAACGTGTAACAGAAATATTACTTCCCATCGCAATAATGTAACGTGCATTGAACCAGTCCGCACTTTCAGCGACATCTGTTTGTTCGCCCCACACTTCAGGAATCGCATTTGGTAAATCAGAATACCAATCATAGAACGACATGGCGACACCGCCAAAAAGTTGCAAAAATCGGGCACCAGAAGCGTAAGACAAGTATGACATGGCAGGAATAGGTGAAAAACCAAAAACACGATCAGGTCCCCATTTTTTTGCAGTATATAAACATGCTGCAGCTATAATTTCTAGAGTGGTTTCCCAATCTGCTCGACGAAAACCCCCCTTACCGCGTGCTTTTTGGTAGCGTCGCCGTTGATTTGGATTAGAAACAATGCTTTCCCACGCCTTAAGGGGATCGTTATTATTTGCTTTTTTTGCCTCCATCCATAAGTCAAGTAATACGCCTCTGATATACGGATATTTCACTCGTAACGGACTGTACACGTACCAGCTTGCCGAAATTCCACGGGCACAACCTCTAGGTTCGTAAGGTGGAAGGTCTGGTCGGAGAAGTGGATAATCTGTGGCTTGCATCTCCCAAGTAATTATTCCATCTTTTACATAAACATTCCACGAACAACTCCCAGTGCAGTTAACGCCGTGTGTACTTCGTACGATACGATCATGTTGCCATCGATTACGATAAAATTCTTCCCATAACCGTGACTGTGGTTTAATAAGATCCTTTATCCATTTCAAATGGTATACCTCCCTTTTCCTCAGTAATACAATATTTTTTTAGAAAAGTTCTTATAGTGCAATCTATTGAACTAAATAATCTTATTTGTGGTTTTGTGCGATTTTAAACAGCGTAGCTTGTTTTTTCAGACTTTCTTATAAAATTTTAGCTAATATTTTTCTTTTTGAGAAGGTCCCTCCAATTAATAGTCACTGGTTAATAAAACACATTTTGATATATTAAAAATATATTGCTTAGAATATCATTTTCAATAATGAGAACAACAATGGTCAAATATAGATTGTCAGCGCAGTCAGAAAACCCACCCCCGGAATCGTCATATTTCGGAAACCCCTATTATCAATAATAAGAAGTAATATTTTCTTTAAACATAGTAAGATATAGGCTTTTCCGAAATGTTAGTGACGTAAATAGGAGATAGAGCGGATTTGATGTGGTTGTTGGGTGTGCAAGGCATAAATGGCGGTTAAGAGGCTGGCAATACCACCCATTTGCATCCTTACCCTTGTGCGTTCGTTCCCACGAACACTGGGTCGTTCACCGTGATAAAAACTGCTGAGGCGACTGATGCTGCGTTCTACAGCAAGCCGTTGGCGTTTTAAGCGTCGACGTTCTTCTTCGGTCAGCTGTTCCATGTCATAGATGTGGCCTGTGGGGAAGACCTGCGAAAAAACGCCTCGTGCTTTTTCATTGACGAAGTCCTGATCGCCAAACCAGCTACTGGTGGCGAGTAACTGCCGTATTTCGGTGGGAGCTTGGTCGACAAGACGTTTCAGGTGTTTTTTCAGCACGGCAGCTCGCGTTTTCGGGTGTGGTTTCAGATCCACATACACGGACAGTTCTGTATCCAGATCAACGATCATCAAGCCTGTTCGACCAAAATAATACTCTTTTTTGGCGGCACAGTAATTTAAGGTGGCACCCGGGTCACCTCCCGTGGTGGTAGACAGCAAGACGCCTCGTATGTCCTCCCAACTTGCGGGAAGCGTTTCTGCCAGTGTCGGTGCCACTTGTCGTAGATAGCCATAGGCTTGACAATAGAGAAGCCAGCGTATCGCGTCAAGAGACGGATCATCGTGTAACCATTGTCGATATTTTGTGAGCGTTTGGTATGAGGGGATCAGCTTGATATGCCGAGCTTAAAGTGCCCACTCGGGTAGATTTCGCAGCTGTTGATGTAAGGCACTGAGGCTGGGATGCTGAGACACATGAGCCCACCAGAGAATGGGAATGATTGCGTTCCAGGGTCGTTTTCTACCTTTGGTGGGTTGTGGGAGGAGGTGTAGCCAGTGCCAGTCCAGTGTTTCGAGGATATGCCAGTAAGCGGCGGAAGTACAGCGGAGCTGTTGGATCCACTTTTTGGGTGAGAGGGGTGAGTAGACGGGGAAGGAGTCGATGAGGAGGCGTTGAAGGCGGAATAATCCGTGTTTGACGCCATATTTGACACAGGTGAATATAAGGAGGAGCAGTCCGCTTTTTCCGATGCGGGTAAGGAAGAGGTGGAGCGTGGTGGGGTGATAACGGTTGACAGGAATGTCGAGGAGGCGTTGGAGGTCAGGTGAACGATTGAGGCGTTTTAATGAGGCGTAAAGGCTGTCGTTGCCGAAGACCCAGTGGTAGATGAGGAAGCGTAGTTGGAAGTGGTGATCGAGCGGTTTCCTTCCGCGTTGTGGGAGATAGCGGTCGACGATGGGATAGAGTTCTTGTAACAACGGCGAGATGGTGCGGAAAAAAAGCTCAATGCGTTCAGTAGAGCGATCGATGGGAATAATGACGGTTTTAATACGTGAGAGTCGGGCATTCAGTCCAAATTTTACTACGAACACAATATTTAAAAGGAGGGAGGTAATCGTAATAACTGTGAGGGCTGTATCCAGCATGGTGCTCGACACCGCCTTTGTTTGTCAAATAATACTGGATACAGCCCTCTTTTTTCGTGTTGTGGACCACAGCGAAAAGACGATTTTTGTCGGCTATGTTGCTTTTTTTACAATTTCGGAAATGCCTATAAGATAGTAAGTAAAAATTAGAGGTGACGTTCGCGGAACTTTGTGCAAAAGCCAAGACCCACAAAATATTATTGGCATTGTATTGTTATGATGGTTCTGTAGGGTTTCTGTGTTTTTACGATTTTGACGTTAACATAATATTTTTTCCATCGAGATAGAAAATGTTATCTGAACAAGATTACCCATTTTATTGGTGAAAAAAAGAAATGACAACAGAAAAATTCAATCATATTAAAACAAGATTTTTGACAGCATTTTGGAACATGTTTCCTCTTAATGCCTCAAACATCGGTCTCCATGAATATGATGGCCAAATTTCAGATCTATCTCAAGAAAAAATTAATGAATGGCTGAATTTCCTAAAAACTATCAAAAAAGAACTGAAATCTGTTGATCCTAATACTTTAGAGCGAAAAGATCAATTGGATTATTATACAATCTTAAGAAAGATCGAATTAGATATTTTCAATATAGAGGAAATCCAATCCTATACAGAAAATCCACTTAGTTATCTCTTCCAGTTAAATACTGCACATTATCTTTTAAGAGACTATGCACCCCTTGAAGTCCGAGTAAAAGCAATAATCGAGCATTTCCGAAAAATACCAAAGTTTCTTGAAACGGCAAAACAACAACTTTCCTTAAGTGTTGCAGCACCCTTTTTAGAGATTGCAGAAAGAATGTTACAAGGTTACATTCATTTTTACACTGTTGACACGTTTGAAGAAGTCAAAAAATTATCTGACGAAGCCTTAATTAAAGACTATGAGGATGCCATGAATACTGCCGTTCAAGCAATTAAAGACTTTTTAGAGCACATAGAAAGGAATATGAAACCCCAAGCACACGACAATTTTGCGTTAGGTAAAGAACGATACGAAAAACTCATAGCACTTAGCAACTTCTATCCAATTTCGGCAGAAAAACTATTAGAAATCGCAATGGATGATCTTAAGAAAAATTACACTAAAATTAAAGAGGTTTGCAAACAAATTGATCCTAATAAAACCGTAAAAGAAATTATTGAGTCCATTAAAAAGAACCACCCCACACCAGAAAAATTAATCCCTGAAACAGAAGCGATGCTGGAAGAAATCCGACAATGGATTATAGATCACAATTTTGTCACCATTCCTTCCGAAGAACGATGTAAAGTCATTCCTACGCCCTCATTTTATAGAAATTTTGCCTTTGCTGCCATGGCAACTCCCGGTCCCTACGAAGAAAAAGCCACTGATGCCTTTTATTTTGTCAGTGAACCAGACCCAAAGTGGCCGGAAGAGAAAAAAGAACAATGGATGACGATTTTTGCCTATCCTGCTCTCCGAGATATCAGTGTCCACGAAGCCTATCCCGGGCATTATGTGCAGTTTTTGTATTTAAATAAAAACAAACTCTTAAGTGCAATCTTTTGGGATTATGCAAATACTGAGGGATGGGCACATTATGTAGAAGAAGCCATGTTGGAACACGGTTTTTACAAAGATGACCTAGAATATCAAGTCGCTGTCTTAATAGAAGCTTTAATCCGAAATGTTCGTTTTGTATCTTCAGTTCGTTTACATACTGATCCTGACTTTAAATTGGAAGATTCCGTCAAGCTTTTCATGGAATATGCATTTATGGAACGCACAACTGCTGAAGAAGAAGCACGCAGAGGAACGTATGATCCCGGATATCTCAATTACACCTTAGGAAAACTAATGATTAAGAAACTTAGGCAAGATCTTGAGAAAAAACTCAAAGAAAACTTTTCACTCCAAAAATTTCACGATGAGTTCCTTGAACTTGGCTCAGTCCCGATTCCCATTATTAGAAAGCATTTTCTAGGCACAACTGACGGTGTTTTATAATATAATGGCGACAAATTCTCGCCTCTTTCCTTTCTTTTAATAGACACTTCATGTTGAACACTTATTTTTTTGTCTTTCACTTAAGACACTCTTTTTTGGTGGTTAAACGGCTTAAAATGCGTTGCCATTTCACCTATCACAAAGATTTTTAAATCTCTTTTTCAATTGTCTTCAGAGCACTCGAACGAAATAATGCAACATCAGTGAATTTGCCTAAAATTTAATCATTAAAAAAGGTTCAAATCTTGAAAACGATTATGTTATTAAATAACATTAGCATATATATGGT
>WAPZ01000782.1 GCA_015520535.1 Candidatus Heimdallarchaeota archaeon | reverse complement strand
GAGTTTGGCTTTGCACCATTTGTCACCCCAAAAGGACGGATTATGAATCGAATCTTCATGGTAGGTCTCCAGGATATCGAGGAAACAACATCCATGAGAAATTGGATTAAAAATGCCGTTGAGCCATTGACCACTAGTATTACGTCCTTTCGCGAGAGTAAAGTTAAAGAATTTTCCAATAAGACCGAAGAACTGTTAGTAACGTCGTTTAATGTCAACCATTTCAGCAATTTATATATGCGATTTCGGCAAAATTTGGCCAGTTTTTTTGACAATCTTCTTTATTCTTTGGATGAAATGAAAGAATCACTCTTTAAAATTGATGCTGTGCTTTACAGTTTCCAAGTCAAAAAACTCTTTCAAACACTGGTTGAAAAATTTGACATTGTTGAAAAGGAAGGAAAAAATGTTGAGTTACGCATGAAGATAAAGAAAAAAGCGAAAATAAGAGCCGCTGATTTTGTAAAAGCACTCAACAAATTACTCGGAATTGAGGAATAGTGTTTTTTTAGTTTTAGCATATCTACACGTTAGGATAGGACTTTCCTTTTCTCCTTTTTTTATGTGTCACAAAAAGTCCTAGTGTAACGACGACTAATGTTATTATTAAGAAATCAAAACCATAAGAAGCTGCCGCCGGGGAGCTTTCAACGTATGACGGCAATATGGTATAATAGTTGAATATAGGAGCGTCTAGGTTCGCATTAAGTGAAAAACTTCCCAAAATTTGATCGTACAGCAAATAACTACGGTTTTGCTGCGGACATTGCGAGCAAGAAACAAACAACCCATTAGAGCTGTTATAAAGGTTATTCAGCGTAAATTGTAAGGTTTGATTCGCCAAGCCTTTGTTTTCAGAACTGCGCAAAAGAAGAATTCCCCACAACTGATCTTTAGTATAAATGCTTTGAGTGAGCACGTGCAATGTAGTCGCATTTAACGATGAATAAATTGCTGAATTCTCGTTTCTCAGAAAATTAGTGAAAAACGTCAAAATTCTGTTGAAAGCAAGATACACGTACTCATACGTGTCCGTAAACATCCGATATGTGCGATAAAAAAGATATAATGCCAACATTTGATCAAAAGTAACTATTTTCTCTGTAATTTGAACATTTGACGCTACCTCTTTTGTCGAAATCGAATACATACTCGGAATATAACTGAATGTTATATTGATTGCCGTAACCACGCGGTTGACGAAAAAATAAATCAATGGATCTAAATAAAACCTCAATAGTGTCCTTTGATTAATGTCGTATAATTGAGGTTTTAAAACTTTGGTCGTGTATAACTCCAATAAAAACCAGAGACCCAATAACTGCGTACGAGAGCTCAAATTAATTGATGTTTTTGTCTTGTCCTTTGGTAAAAAGTCATTCCACTCACTAACAAGTGATTGTAGCGTGTTGTTATACCGATACGTTATTATATAGTCATATAATCGTTCCACGAATAGTGCACTGGAGAGATGACTGGTCAAATTATAATCTGCATAATTAAAGGTAATGGAATTCAACGTAAGTCCGATCCATAATAAATCATCAGTAGAAATATTATTTAAGTAGTCAACCAGCTCTATATCACTTAACAAGCTAAAATTCTCAAAAAAAAGAGAATATTGCGCCAGATACTCCTTCAATAATTGCCGTGTCAATAACAAATTGGCGGTATCTTGAATTTCTGTCAAATATTGAGCCGCTTGGGTTACTAACCACATAAATTCGGGATATTCTGTTACTGGAATTACGGTTGTTTTCGCTAAGGAGGCATTCAAGGAATAACTAGGAATGGAATTACCCGAAAAATCTAGGCCAAAATGGATTTTTGTAGCATTATAGTGCGTCTGGGAAAGTTGTTCGATCTCTGAAATCGGTTTTCCATTCGAGTTGCCTTCGTCCACTGGTACTGTACTCACATTCATGAAAATATTGATTGTAAAGGCACTAAAACCAAGAATTAAAAGCAATAACACGGATAAAAACACCTTATTTTGTCGAATATAGATTACTACACGATTTGGCTCTCTATATTTGCCACGACGAATCATCTCATAGTCATGCTTTGCCAACTCTAAGTAACTCGCATATTCCTCCCAATCTTTCTCTTCTGATATGCGACTCATCCATCAAAACCCCTTTTAATGATTTACCAACTCACGCCAAGCATACTCTTTCCTCTAATCACATAGCATATTTTCCAGACTACATTATTATTTTTTTACTACGTGCACAAAAGTAAATATCATGATATATCACTATATTCCCACATTATTTTTTCCTATTAAAAAATTTCTATGGTACACCCATAAT
>WAPZ01000781.1 GCA_015520535.1 Candidatus Heimdallarchaeota archaeon | reverse complement strand
TGTTCGTACATTGGTGGAGAAAAAGTGTGTGTAGATAAGATGAAATGGACATTTGGATGTAAATCTTGTTTCTTCTGCAGTTCTATAATCAACGGATAATCATTTTGTACTTCTAGATCCAAATATTTAAATTCAAAGGCTTCTAATAGGTGTTCTAATAATTTTTTGCGTTCAAAGGGATTTAAACGGGAATTTCCACCTTCATTTTTGCTTCTCAGTGTCACAATGCACCGATCTAATGGTAACATCTGTTTTTTTAGCACAGCGAGGAGAGTCATGTCTAAATCCAGTCGTAATTCAAATAAAATCGAAGGATTGCTTATTGTTTGCAGATCTTCTTTAATTTTTTGGATTTGTGAAAGTTGTTCGATTACTACAGCATATTGCAACTAATGCTCCTCCAAAAATTCGTCAACCGCCATTCCAAAGTGTCGTCCTTTTTTTGAATGAAAACCGAGCACTTTGTCACCTGGTTGCAACTCGTCGACTCTAATAGAACCATTTGTCGTTACTAATCGAACAGTTTCCGCTTCCTGAAGGATTACATGATATTCTCGCGCCTCAAATAACACACGAATTAAAATTAAGGGACGACGTTCAATTTTTACGCGTCCGACTGTTTCTATTCTCCCTTTGCCATTCTTATTCACAATGAAGACTTTACTACCCGCTTGCAACTCCGACAAATAATTTGTTTTTTCTTTCCCATACACGTATAACGAGAGTGCTCCCGCATTGACTCGGAACGGACGAGGACTGACAAAACCAGTGTGTGCAACTTCAGCTTCAACTAGAAGAAAAACCGTTGCTGTGCCACCAACTAAAAGACCTTCACCCTCTTTCAAGAGTGCACACGTATCTACACAAACCCGATCGCCAGTTCCAATTCGTTCGATTGAATTGACAGTAAATTCTTGTAATGGAAGTATGGTCTCTTCTTTAGCGCCAACACTTTCTAAAATCAATTCTAATTCGTTTTCGTTTGCGACATTAAGAATACATCCATTAATGCCCAGTTCTAAGATTCCTTCTAATAATTGGACTTCTTCTTTAGACGTTGCCACAGCAAGTAATTGCGTCGAAGTTCCATTAAATTTCGCAATGAGATTTTCTAATGGAATTATATGCCAGTTTTCAGTTTCTATAAGGATATATTGAAGTTCTTCTGAGAATTCACGTTCCATTAGTTCGTTCATGTCATCCGGCGTTTTAATAGTGACTTTTTCTCCGACAACAAGAAAGTTTTCATTCAATAATCGCCCATTTTCGTGTAAAAGCACACGCAATGGGAGTTCATTGGCATGAGAAGATAAAAATGAAGAAAATTGCCCTTCATAGAACTTTTTTGACATAAAAAACCCATTGATTGCTGTAAACATACCACGTGTCTGTAAGTCCTTTAATGTCTCCAAAGAGTATGACGTACAGTCAAGAAACAAATCCACGGCTACTCACCACTTTTCATGGCTTCTTTTACAGCATCTGCTACTTTTTTCATTGCGACTTGGGGATTAGATGCTTGAAAAATATTCCTACCAACAGACACACCCGCTGCACCCGCAGACACGCATCGCTTGACAGTTTGCAAGAAAGCCCCAAAATCATTCTTTTTCGCACCGCCAGCAATGACAATTGGAATGTGGATACCTTGTGTGACTTCGTCAAAGTCTTTGCCGTCAGGTGTCGCACTGATTTTTACGATATCCGCGCCAGCTTCTTCTGCAACTCGTGCAGCATGTGCTAACGCCACTGGATCGGTTCTTTCTTTTCCGTTGTCATCACGTACATACATCATAGCTAAAACGGGTACACCTAATTCATCGGCTGTTCTTGTCAATTCAGCGAAATCTTGAAGCATTTCTACGTCTTCAGAGGCTCCCAAATTTATGTGGCATGAAACGCCATCAGCTCCCAGTCGCAGTGCTTCCGTTACTGTACTAATCTGAATTTTACGACTGGTACGAGGTGAAAAATTCGTAGACCCCGATACATGAACTAAAAAAGCTACATTTCTTCTTAAAGCATTGTGAACAACGCGAACTAATCCTTTATGGATTATAACACAACTAGCACCGCCATTGACAACCTGTTTAACTGTCTTATGCGGTTCTAATAGTCCAGCAATTGGTCCTAACGTAAAACCATGATCTAAAGGAACAGCAAGAATTGCACCCGATGGATCAAAAATTCGCCGTAAACGAATTCGTTTACCTACGCTTGTTCCAATTAAGAATTCTCTAATTTGTGGTCGGTGTATTTCATCCAATACCTCTTCATTTAGTTCGAATTCTTCCTTCATTCCTAAACTTTCATTACCTAATACATTTATTTCGTTTCTACTTGCCATTTTTTGTCCTCCATACTTATTTACAAGATTTTATTCGGCGAACGGAAGTGGACAAGCCACATACCATTCAAACTGAAAAGAAGAGCCCTAGCGAAAGAGTAACCACCAAAACCTAGAATGTCAAAATATGCCGAACACGGCGAAAAAAAGTCAAATTCTAGGTTCGGCAGCAAATTATGCTAGGACTCAACTTATTGGCGACTATACCTATAGTGCCAATAATAATACCAATAATAAATGTTATAAAAAGAGGTGACGGGCTCATCAATAGAAAAGAAACTTTTTGATGTAGAAAAAAGAGACTGGTGATGCGTGGCATTCACAAAGCGGTTAAGCGATGGTTGGAAAAACCATTGAGTTAAATGCCCTAATATTTCTGTGGTTGCGGGGGTTGTACATAAAAACAGCTGTAAAAGTGGTATAAATGAAGAATTATCCCCATCTGTCCTTGTGTTTAACTGACATTCATTTTTGTTTTTGTTGTGTATTTGCACAAAGGTTCACTGCAAATGTTTATCGAAATAACTTGCCTTTATGTTTTTATAAAAAGATTATGATGTGGCAGCTATCATCTATTATTTGATTTGCTAATAATCAGCTAGCATTTTTTTAAAAACATTTAAAAACATGAAATTTAGTAGTTTTTATAGGAGTGCTTAAATAGTAGATTGAGGAGATTGACATGTCAGAAGCTACCGTTACTGTAGAGAATCAAGAACCTTTTGAGTTGGAAAACTTTTTCCGGGCAACCGTCGAAGAAAGTCCACTGTCGTACATTCAAGTACTCCGCCCGATCATCTTATACCCCACGTATGTAGCAATTTCACAGACCGCCTTTGGCGTAAAGAGTCTGTCACTGTTAGATGCGCTCCTTCAAAACCCCGATTACCGGGGATACCTTTTAAGTTCACTTCATTTAGGGCAGCCGACAAGAATTGTAGTTCGACCCTCTGTTCATGCGCGCGACGAAGCGGATTTCGAATTACGCTTTGCCATTAATAAAATTGAACACTATCCTGATTCCGAATTTCAAAAGTATCTCATCCAAGAAAAAAATCTTCCGGAAGACGAAAATATAATTATGAAAATAACTGCAAAGACTGCCACACGCGAGGACATCACGACAGCATTAACCAAACTTTTGGATGACATGTTACGGCATGAGATAGAGGATAAAGAGCACTGGCATGGACTTTTAGTTGTGTATCTTTCTGGTTATCGTTTTAAGCCCGACAAAAAAGTGATTGATATTAAAATCACCTATGAAGATGAGAAAAAAACTAAAAATGCTAAAAAAGAAAAGACAAAGAAAAGACAAGAATCAACACCGAAAAAAACAACAAAGAAAGGATTTTCTGATAAAATAAAGGATATCGATATACCTATCGACTTACAGAGCCAAAAGTTGTTCCTCACATTTTTCTTAATTCC
>WAPZ01000780.1 GCA_015520535.1 Candidatus Heimdallarchaeota archaeon | reverse complement strand
GTGTAACCACAACCTATTGGGAGACATCGCCCGTATTCGAACCCTTGTCGCCGCAAATAACAACTTGTTATCCATTTAAATAGGGTAAACATGAGGTATTTCAATAAAGAAAGATTTTAAATCTCCCTCATCATTGACACATGGAGATAATAAAGAGGTGTCATCACGTGTATCTTTGTGATCCTGTATCTGTTCTTAGTAAGACGAATAAAAACCTCATCTATGAGATTATTGAGGATATGAAAGCTAAAAATCGCGTAGTACCCGCGTCATTCTTGGGTTCGTGGAGAAATTTCCTTTTTCAGCATTACTTCCCACTCATCCATGAGTTAGCTAAAAATGCACAATTTGAGCCGGTAACTATTGACTGGAAGCATTGCGTTAATTTTTCAGAAGATTTAACATATCCTGTAATTGAAAAAATCATTAAGAAAAACAAAGTGCTGATAGCGCTTTATAAAGGGCCTAAATGGCTTTCTAAAATAGGACACCACCTTAAAATGGAAGATATTGAAAATGAAGAAAAGACTGACTATCTTTTTATCATGTACAATCCCAATGCGCCAGATGGACGCAAAGCAACGGTTTCATATCACGTCCTTAAAACGCCAAAGGAAATTCAACAAGCTGAATTAGAGTACAAACCGCCCATTACAGCTAAAACCATACTTGGGAGCCTTTTAGCCCTATTATCAGTCACAACTGCAATATTACAAATTGTGCTCGGAACACAACTAGAAGTCTCTGCTTTTGCCGCAATGTTTTTAATTATCGGTGTCCTTTTGATCTTTTCCGACCTTGCTGAACTTGTTGACACATTTAGTCGGGGCTCAATGACAAAACTAGTAACAAAGCACAAAAAGACTATGAAAGGACGATTGGACTCGACACAAGCGCTTGTATATTTAGATAATATTGCAAGAAGAAGATATGCATTATTGGCGAAAAATCTTTTTTACATAACACGTTTTCAAGATTTTACAAAAGAAGACGTCAGAAAAATAAGAATAGAGGTTAACAAGAGATTGCATGCCGATTTTACCGACGAAGAGATTAATGACATCATAAAAATGCTGATGGATAAGGAATTCCTCTACATCCGTGAAGACAATTATTTAAAACCAACAATTAGTGATAGTCTGCTTAAAAATGAACGTATCTTAGATGAACGTTTGTACGAAGAATTCGATTTACCAGATACAATTATCCGCCATCTCTATCATACGTACCGAGAACTTCGGCAACTAACGCTGCAACTGTGTGATATAGCCCGCGTTGAGCCGCCAACAATGCCTGAATGCAAATTTTGACCACTTAATTTTTATAATTTTTCCTTCCATTGAATTTTTTCTTCACGTACCAACTCTTCTAAGGCAATAGGAATATGGTTTTTCTGTAAGGAGTCCCGGTACGCATACAACTCTATATTAGAGTCAAATACAAAGGATTCTAAATTATCACAGCTAAATAGGGCACTGATATCTAATTGTGACAGCAAATTTTGGGAAACATTTAAAATTGAAAGTTTTTTATGGTTTTTAAGAGGCGATAAATTCAGTGAATGCAATTTATTATTTCCTAAGCCTAATATTTCAAGATTAGTGAGTAATTGCAATGGTGACAAGTCAATGCTCTCTAATAAATTGTTTGAGAGAGATAAAATGCGAAGATTTTTAATTTTGGCTAGTGGTCGCAAGTCGAGCGCTTTTATTTTATTGTGACTGAGGAGAAGAACCTCTAAATTTGGCGTTGAAGAGAGCGAAGTTAAATCAATTTCTTCCAACGAATTCCAGCTGAGTTCTAGTTTCTGCAATTTGGGACAATTTTGTATGGGAGTTAAATCAATGGTTTTTATTTTCATAAAGGATAAACCAATGCTATGCGTTTCTGAATCTAAAATCTCAGATTTGACGTTTCCATCCGTGCAATGATAATAAAGTTCAAACGGCATCATCTTTCCCTAATTTCCAGTTTGATTCTGATTTTTGGGTAAAAGAACAAAAAAACGCGCGCCTTTATCGATGCCCGGTGATTCCGCCCAACATCTTCCATTATGAGCTGATACAATAATTTTCACAATATAAAGGCCTAATCCTTTTCCTTTAACCTCTTGGTCAGCTCTTTCAAAGGGTTCAAAAATGTTATTGAGTTGTTCTGGTGGAATTCCTTTTCCCGAGTTTTCCATCGATATTTTAATATATTTTTGCTGATCTTTTTCCAACCATTCGCCAGTAATCAAAATATAACCTTCAGTCTTGTTATATTTAATAGCATTAAGAAACATATTTTGAAAAGCTCGACGCAAAAGCCAATAATCGCCAAATATTTCGGTGTCAGACGGAAGATGAAGGTCAACACGCAGTTTTTTTTCTTGAAGTTCGTATGAGTAATCATTTATTAATTCTTGAAATAAGTTGGTCAAATCCACTTTTTCAACTGTAATACGTAATTTTTCAGTCTCAGCTTCGCCGATGATCAAGACATTTTCTAAATATTGGTTGATATTATTTATATTTCTTTTTATAGCACTTATAGAGCTTGTGATTTTATCAGTCGGCAATGGCGTTTTTTGTATGAGTTTTTCAATGACTTCAGTATATCCTAATATTGGCGTTAAAGAATTTTTGAGGTCATGTGAAAGCATTGATGTCAATAGAACGATGGTTGAGAATTTTCTTTCTAAATCACGTTGTAATTTAGTTAATGAGGTTACATCTTCGAGTTCTATCAATATCAGTGGCATGGTTTCGATATTCTTTTTTCTGACATAAAACGTGGTTTTTAACTCGGGAAGCGTGAAAACATAAGTACTTTCGATTTTTAACGTATTTAGAACCTTTCTGATAAGTTCGGTTGCGGAGATTCCTTTTTCGTTTGCATAGTTTTTAAAACTCATACTCATCATATAGGGTATGTAATTATAGGAATCCACAAGTAACGAAGGTATTAAAGGAATAGCATCAAATGAGCGCTTTATAGCGGTCATAGTTTTCCAATAATCCTTAAATATCAGAAAAATTATCCCAACTGCACCAGTAAATACTATGTTTTCAATAAGAATTTTTATGTTTAAATTAAGACTGAGATATTGATGTATTCCGCTAAGAGCTATCAAGGCGAAGCTTGCAACCAAAAAAGCATTGCTTACCAGAGTTTTCTCAAAATCAATGAATGTACGATGAATATTAACGATTTTATAATAAAGCCCCAAGCCACCCAGTAAAAAAGCAATTAGCAGAATAAGCAAGATTAAATTGCTCATATCACCAAAGAAAAACCATTGTGTTTCCGGAGCTAAGGTAATAATATCATTAAAAGGAAAAAAATAGGCTAAAACATAGGGTAAAACAGTTAAAAGAATAAAGGGGGTGTAAAAAACTTTTTTAACCGAAAATGTCTCCCGTTCAAACCATAAATCTTCTTTCCACAATCCTAATGCAATATAAAGATGTGCAAAAAGAAAACTCCAGATAAAATAAATGGCGGTACTTAAACTAAAAATTGCAAACTCTTGAGTTCCAGTTATAGTGCCAATGAAGGTAAAAAATAAAAATAAACTCGCATATAAACCCGCAAACGATATGCAGATCTGTACATGCCGCTGGATATTTCTTATTTCCACACCAGTTAAAAATAATCCAAACAATGCGCCTACAAACAGTAATAATCGTGGGAGAAACTCCATCAACACCATATGAATTTCCTACTTCATTTTAATGTCTTTTCATCAATGAGATCTTTTGACATCATGATTAAATCATCACGTATATACCAATTTAAGTGCTTATAAAATGACACCACCGACGCGTTTGTTCTTTCGACGGTTAAATGGATTTTTACAACGCCCATTTCTTTGAATTTGTTTTCAACAGCTTCCATCATTTGTTTTCCATACCCTTTCTTTTGAAACTGCGGATCTACAGCTAGATGCCATATGTAACCGCGACGACCGTCAAATCCACCAAGTACGCTGGCTATTATTTTATTATCAAGCAACCCGACTAAACACGTTTCCGGATTGCGACGAATCATAATAGAAAAGCCATCAAACGAATCAGAAATGGTTTTAAGATGAAGCCCCGCTCTCTTCCATAATTCAAGTAAGTCTTCATAATCAGATTCCTTTATTGTCCGAATTTTTAAGGCTAAATTTGACATTTTTCCTCTACTCTACCCACTCTTTTTCATTGTTTTCATTAACGATTTTTAGTAAACGCGGCTTCGTTGCCACCCACACCGCATTTGAAGGAATTATTTTGTCTTTTGGAACAATCGCATGGGCGGCAATTATCACATTATCACCAATTATGCAGCCAGGTGCAATAATAGATTTACCCCCAACGGTCACATTATTCCCAATTTTCACTTTATTGATATAAAGATATTTTCCCTCATTAATGTGACATGCAATCACCGTATCTAACCCAATAAAGCAGTCAGAACCAATTTCTAGTAAAGCACTATCGAATTTGCATGTTATGGAAATGTATGTTCCCTTTCCGACACGCAATCCATAAAACCAGAAGAAAAACTTTAATAACCACATTTGGCTGATAAAAGGGACAATAAAGAGAGGGCGTATAAGTACTTTAGCAATAGAGTCTGCGCTTAGTCTTACACCTTGTAGCATTCCTTCTAAAGAAGAACGCTTATATGTTCCTGGTTTTAAAGGAGGTAATATACGTATAACGACCTGCGAATGTACGATCACAAAGAGCCATAAAATGAGAAAATATACAAAGGGCAAGCCTAACATTAAAACTAAAAAAAAGACTAAACTCTCGGTATGGAGCAAATAAAATAAATATACACCGAGGGGAAGAAAACTGAGCACAAACCACGTCGCTGTACTACTGAAATAAAAAAGTAATCGCAACACATTCAAAATATAATACCATGAAAGCGCATGTCTTACTCTTAGGTAAAAATTTGACACAGCAAGAAGCATAGTTTTCCCACGATTTCTGCAAAATTTCTCTGGTTGCATGTAAAAATTCTCATTTTAATCTTTTAAAAAGATCTTTTTAAAGCATTTAGTTTGCCACAAAATCGATAATTGAAAAATAAGATATTTATGGACAATAACTTAGTGAGATAATCACGATAGCGAAGTTACTCTTAAATCTGTCCAATAAAATGCCGCTAAAAAAGTCATCATTTAAATACAAATGAAGAAATCACTCAAAATAGCTGGTTTTTTAAGACGTGTCAATTAAAATGCATTGCCGTAGCAATAGATTTATATGTCTAAATGGGTTATATCTTATGTGGTTATATAAATGTGATCACAAAAAAAATCAAAAATATATTAGATGTAAAAGGGATGTTCCAAATGAATCAAGCAGAAATAGAACAAAAAGACGCACTGAAAAGACTTCATATCAAAATTGGTGGTATGCAGTGCTCATTTTGTGTAGAAACCATTAAAAAAGCCTACAAAAGAATTGATGGAGTTTCCGACGTCGGCGTCAATCTTTCTCATGAAGAGGCACTCATCACATATAATCCATACAAAATCTCGGAAACTAAGATCAAAGATGTGCTGCGATCATTAGGATTTGTAGTTAAAGATCCTACAAAATTGCACGAATTCGAGCAAGAAAGATCGGAATTACACCAACAGCAACGTCAACTTTTTGTTGCCGCAATAATAACATTCATTTCACTTATTTTAATGAGTTTGATGTGGTTAGGAATTCGACAAAGTTGGTTTCCGATTTTAATGCTAGTACTCACACTTATCATGATATTTGTCGTGGGTAGACAAATTTTAAAGATGGCGTACGCATCATTACGTCGTGGTATTCTAAATCAGCATGTTTTGATGGAGTTTGGCGCTTTTGGCGGGTTATTGGGGGGATTGGTCGGTTTTTTTGTCCAACCATGGCCAATTGCCGATTTTATGGGCGCCGCTATCTTTATCACCACCTATCACATTTTATCAGGGTATGTTTCTTCAGTTGTTAGGATACGAAGCTCACAAGCAATTAAAAAATTAATGGCGCTTCAACCAAACACGGCGCGTATTATTAAAGGAAATAATGAAGAAGAAGTTCCAATTGAACGTGTTAAAGTTGGAGATCTTGTGTTAGTGAAACCGGGCGAAAGTATTCCGATCGATGGCGTGGTGGTAAAAGGAGAAGCCAGTGTAGATCAAAGTCTGATAACTGGAGAACCACTTCCCGTGTTCAAAGGAGTGGGTGATGAAGTCATTGGTGGTGCTATTGTTAAGCAAGGAACACTTTTTATTAAAGTGACAAGAGTTGGAACTGAGAGTTTCCTTTCCCAAGTTATTCGGGCTGTTCAAGAGGCACGCACGCTCAAACCTGGAATATTATTATTAGTAGAAAAAATTCTTAAGGTATTTGTTCCCGGTGTATTATTTTTTGCTGGCTTAGCGTTCGTTATCTGGACCATTGGTACCATGATAGTGGTAGGTGAGCCAAATTTTCGCAGAGCAATTTTTTCTACACTAGCGGTACTTGTAATGGGGTATCCGTGTGCATTAGGTATGGCAACGCCTTTAGCTATGATAAGAGGTGGCGGAATTGCAGCAGAAAAAGGTATTCTTATGCGTTCTGGTGAAGCTTTTCAAATATTCAAGGACGTTAAAACAATTGTATTTGATAAAACTGGCACGATTACAATAGGAAAACCACAAGTCGTCAAAGTTTTTCCTTTAAATGATTTTGATGAACAGACGATTGTACGCGTAGCTGCAGCTGCGGAATTTTCATCAGAACACCCACTTGCTGGGGCCATAGTTTCCTATGCAAAGAAAACGGGAGTTTTAGGTTTGAATGAGGTTCCAAAGTTTAGCAATTTCAAAAATTATACCGGGAGAGGCGTAGAAGCAATCATAGATTCTAAAAAAATCTTAGTTGGGAGTTTTCGCTTTTTAAAAGAAAAAAATATCGATGTAACACCAGTTGAAGATATGATTGTGGAAGGCAACGCTCAAGGATGGACGCTTGTCGGTGTTGCTGGGGAAAACCAACTGATTGGAATCATTGCCTTTTCTGATACAATCCGACCGGAGGCAAAAAGAGTTGTTCAGCGATTTAAAGAAATTGGGATCACTTCTGTGATGGTCACTGGAGATAGGCAGCAGACGGCACAAGCCATTGCCCAAGCAGTTGGCATTGATGAAATAAAGGCAGAAATGCTGCCACAACAAAAAGCACAATATATAAGGACATTACAAAAAAAAGGGATTAGAGTAGCGATGATTGGCGATGGGATTAATGACGCTCCGGCTTTAATGCAAGCAGATATTGGTATTGCCATAGGAAGCGGTGTTGACATTGCAATTGAGGCCGCAGACATTATTTTGACGACGAGCAATTTGGAAGCTATAATTGACGCTTTTTATATTTCAAAAAAGAGTTATCGTAAAACCCAACAAAACGTCTTTTTAGCCTTTGCATTTAATGGTCTTGGAATTCCACTCGCTACATTAGGCCTTTTGCATCCAATTGCAGCGATGATTGCCATGGTTGCCAGCGTAACTACCATCCTCGTCAACTCATTTGCGGGTAGATTTTTGCCGAAATCTGTCTTAACTAAGGGAATTAAAACTTAAAAAATATGACTTCAAGCCCTATGTATGCATTTAATTTGTCAATTTCTTTTTCTTTACTTATTTTGTGTATTATGTGTTTAATTTTCTTTTTTTGTTTCAATGTCCACTTCACTATTAAGAATTGATTCTTTAATGTGAGTCGCAATGGTATTTAGCCATGAACACAGTTCTTCAACATTTTGATTATCTTTAATAGTATCTGAAAGGTATTTTTCAAGCTGTTTTTTGTGAGAAACTATTTCTACGTCAAATTCTTCGGGATAGAAAATTAAAAGTATCCCCTGCACTCTATAGTTATCTTGTTTAACACGTTGATCCTTAACAGTGGCGTCAATAGTTCTAAAACCGTAGACTAGCATACTATATTTCTTAAGTTCTTCTTTTCCAAAGGTCGCTGGTGGTAACGGTCCATAAATTTTTCTGTTGCTACCTTGTTGGAGAATTACAGCAATGAAATTGAGAATGACATCAATTTCTTCTAATGAAAAGAAACAGTTGTCGCTGCTGCCACGGGCAGCCATTCCTCTATCAGTAAATGAGCCGTACGCAACACATACTTCAAATTGCTCTTTTTTCAAGGTTCGTTTAGGTATACTTGCATTGTACGTGTAATAATGATAAGGGTTGAGGAAGGTTGAAGCTACTTTTCCCAGTTCAAGACGTTTAGAAAGTGGAAGCGCGTGAAAATTTTTTTCTTTGATATTTTTCATTAGTTGTAGCATATTGGAATATTCTTTCGAGATTAATACTGCGAGATTGAGTAATCCTTTTTCTTCAGCTAATAACTGCGCATTGAGGTAATATTTTGAGGCCTTTTCCCAGTTAAATTCTATTTGTGCCAATTTTGCTTTAAGTAGTGTCGAAAAGATGAATAATGAATAAAGATATTCTTTTTTTGAAAAGTCTTGAAGCATTAAAATACACGTTTTCAGATCAGCGAGCGCTTTTTCGTCAGGCACAATTGAGATCTCGTAAGCTAACAATTCAGCTTTTCGAATAAGAGAATAGGTGGTGAGTTCGTGATCAATTATTGGACTTGCAACAATGCTTGAAAAAATGTCCAGTGCTCTCATTCTTTCTAGGAGGCGTGATGAAACGGCAAAAAGGATTCCTTGCGCAACTTTAACTTGATATTGAACAATTTGAATCGTGGGATTTAGTTTTCCTATTTCCTGCAGTTGTCGAAAATACTCGCTGGCTCGAGTCATGTTATGGTCGTCCACTTCTAATATTATTAAATTAAGGAGCGTTCGGGCTTTTTCTACGTCATTTTTAAAAGTGTTTTTGATATTCAAGCTTTCAAGGAAGAATTGTCGTGCTTTTTCTAAATTTCTGAAATTACATTGAATTACACCGAATTCATCAAGTACTAGGGAAAGATTGTAATTGTCTCTTAAAGCAGTGAATAAATGGAATGCTTGGTTGAGATAATTCAATGCTTGATCAAAATCGGCTTGTTGCCGAAATACTACTCCGATATTATATTTGCTTAAACCGATTTGACTTTTGACTCCCATATCTTCCCACAATGACAAGCTTTGATAGAAATAATCCAGTGCAGTTGCCAATTCACCTTTATAACGATAAACAAGTCCAATGTTATTAAGCCCCGCTGCAAGTTGATTGTAATTTTTTATTTGCTTCCATATCTCAACAGCTTGTGCAAAGTATTGTAATGCATCATCCAAATATCCACTTTGCCAATAAATTACTCCAGTATTGTTTAATACATTAGCTACTGTGAGCACGTCGCCGATAAATTTGGCAACCGAATGACTTTCTGAAAAATAGTCGAGAGCACTCTTTAAATTGCCTTTTTTCCATTCCAAAATCCCCAAAAGATTAAGAATATTTGCCATAAATTCCTTGTCGCCAAGTTTTCGTGATAATGACAAGCTTTCCTTTAGTGAAACAACTGCTTTGTCAGATTCACCGATGACTTCGAAATAGCGTCCCTGAAGGTAAAAAAAATACATCTCTCTTTTAAAGAGTTTTCTTTTTCCCAAATCGGAAATGTCTTGAGAATAAGTTTTTTTATGGAGTTCTAGTTTTTCCTGAATGATTTGTAAGAGATTAATTGCTTCGACAATGTCATTCTCTTTTTTCAGATATAAAAGAATGTCTACTTTTCGTAACAATATATCCAAATATTCTAAGTTATTTTCGGGTAAATTTTCGCTCAATAAGTCTTGTATGACGTGAAGTGCTTCACGATATTTACCTAATCGCTGAAGAAATTTTACTTCTAATAACTTAACCGAAATTTTTTCTGATAAACCTAATTTTTTTTTCAAAGTCCGTTTTAATTGCCGTTCAAAGGATGGAATATCATTTTTCAAGAGTAACTGATTTAATTTTTCTAATAATATTGACATATTTAACCATCCATAAGTGCACAACTGAAAAAAATCATTCATGAATGTGAATTTAAGCAAAATCATGCATTTGTTCCATATATACATGTAAAAAGATTTTAAACGTCCGAAGTAGATGTTCATTAGGTTTTCTTGTTGTTCCTATCATTCTTTCGAAAGGAAATTATAAAAATATTTCCATTAAAATCTAACCAACATGTTGCGGATTTTAGCGCCAGTTATCACCTAAAAAACGTTGTTTATGTGAATGAAATAGATGACAACAAATATAATCTCTCATGTACAACTCTTTAAGGAATATATTTAAAACTCAATGCCATTAGTGTGTAATGGTAATAACTGGGAAAAAAGAAATATCTGACTTTTATTGTAACTGCCAAAGTAAATCAAGCTCAAGTCTAGCAAGTTTGGTGAAGGTCATGGGTGCTGAAGAAATTAGAAGAATAAAAATTGTACTAGGTGGTGATGGTGCCGTTGGAAAAACGTCCATTAGAAGACGGTATTTAGGCGAAGGCTTCACACAACAATATTTGCAAACGCTCGGTGCCGACTTTGCTCTAAAAGAAACCGTATTAAAAGATGGAAATATCCGATTTCGCTGGCAGATTTGGGATTTAGCTGGGCAGCCGGCATTCCATGAAGTTCGGAAAGCCTATTTTAAGGGATGTCTTGGAGCGTTAGTGGTATACGATGTCACACGTCCGGAAACATTGGAAAACGCAGAAAAATGGTGTGAAGATATTTGGGAAAATTCGTCCTATCAGGAAAAAATTCCAATCGTCTTAATTGGGAATAAAATCGATCTCAGAGACACAGTAAATGATGCACTTACGCCCGAAGACGGAAAAAAAATGGCTGAAAAGCTGGGTATTGGGTTTTTAGAAACCAGTGCGAAAACTGGGGAAAATATTGAAGATGCCTTTGAATTTTTAGGCCGGAAAATAATAGAATTTACTAATAAATTGATGCAAAGAACATAAAAAGGAATATTCGTTAAAGCAAGTGCATCTAATATGTGAATTCACACAAAAGAGTTCATCGGGACGCCATATTGGCAAAAAACTGCTAAAAAAATCTGTTATTAGCAAATAAATAATAAAATGGTTTTTTGTTTGTTTAATCACTTTCAACATCAATTTCACTAAGATGAAGCTCTCGACGATAATTTTGATTCAGACGCCGACCTTCCTTAGCAAAATCACTTAGATATTCTGCCAGAAGTATGGCTTTTTCCGAAGCATAGAGCCGAATGGAATTGCCATAGGTTCGATTACCGTTTTCGTCAATAGAAACTTCTTCAATTTCGATTTGAGCTGGTGCTATATCACGATCTTCAAATTTAGATTTAGAAGGAGGCCACAATTTTATCCTAATGGCTTTTCGATTGCTTAAGCGTATATATTCGGAGCGGTACGGCCCCTTTCTTTCCATATCCATATTTTTACCACCAAATATTAAATAGATACCTTTTTAACGTTTTTATCATGTAAAACATTGCCATGAAACAAAATTTTAAACTTTTCTTTTTGAAGAAACATCTTTTCCCTCCGAATTCTTGTGACTGAGCAATCCAATGTCTCTGAAAAATTGTTCCATCACGTCGGCAATTTCAGCATATAAAGAGGGATAATATCGGCCATTTTTAAACACACCGCCCCGTGGATCATAGATGCCACGTAATTCATCTAAAATAAATGTTGGATTAGAAGTATGACGAAAAATAGCAGAAACTAAGCGCGTCAAGACAGCATATTCCGCAGAGTGGGTCAAATCCTTGCTGTTAATGAAAATTTCGACTGGTCGCTTGTTACCTTTTCCATCAGTGACGTAACCAAGCGTTATATAGATAGAATGATGTACAAAAGAGCTTTTCAGCTTATATGTTATACTTTCAACTATTGGCGGACGTTCGATTTTATTTTCCGTGTTGTTAATCAAGTCTTCTATTTGAATCACTCCAATTCACCTTTTTCTCCTACAACAAAATATTAGTTTCTTGAGTGAACATATCTACGGAATGTTAAAAAAACACATATTATGATTATAGTATATACGATGGTAAAACAATGAGAAAAAGTTTTTACGACGATTATAGATATTTTAATCGGAAAATAAAAGATTTAGCATTTTAAACTCACATTTGAGTTAAAGAAACATTTTTGAGTATAAGAATATATGGGTGTAATGACCATAAAAAACCGTTTAAATGGTGATTTAATGTGAAAAGTACAAATACCTCAACATGGAAGCGTCTTGACCTTTATGGGCCTATATTTATTATGGCAGCGGCATTTTTATGGACACTAGATGCCTTAGCAAGAACTAATCTGGAAAACTATTTTAAGCCGATCCAAATTGTATTGGTGGAGCATCTCATAATTAATCTTATTTTGGTAACTCAATTCACTTACTTAAGAAAATTAAAACAATTTAATGCCAAAGAATGGGGTGCACTCCTGTTCATCGGGATTGGCGGAAGTGCCATTGCAACGATTGCCATCACTGAAGCCTATTTTACGGGAAGCATCATTGTAGCTGTTTTATTGCAACAGACACAGCCTATTATCGCAATTGGTCTTGCACATATCATTTTAAAAGAGCGTTTGCCATCAGAATATTTCATTTGGGCAACTTTTGCAATTATGGGTGTGTTCTTAATCTATTTTCCCTTCATGACCAATTTTACTAATGATATCACGAAAGTACCTCAGTTTATAGCCAGTGGGGATGTTATAAAGCACTCAGCTGCCTTTTTCTGGGCGTTGCTGGCAGCGTTCTTTTGGGGCGGCTCAACAGTTTTTGGGAGATATCTGCTGGAACATTCACCGAAAAAAATATCATATCGCGAGATGACGGTTTTCCGTTTCTTTGTTGCATTTATATTCTTGATTGTATTAAATATAACGTTCTTACTCCTTAATCCAAACTTAATGCCGACAATTCCTACTAAAATGGAAATCATACAATTAATAGTTGGTTCTTTTTTGTTTATAGCGCTTTTTCCTGGGCTTATATCACTGATTCTTTATTATTATGGATTAAAGTCAACCCATGCTACTATTTCAACCATCTGTGAGCTATTTTACCCATTATCAGCCTTTGTATTAATACCGCTTTTCATTCAGCAACAAATCTTTGAGATACAAATTGCTGGTGGCATCCTCTTAATAATAGCCAGCACCATTCTCTCTATCCGGTACGCCCAATTCAAAACTCAATTAATAGTTGAAGGAACGACGAGCCCTATTATTTCATCATAACCATTTTTCTTTTTTATCGACCTTGTCGTTCTATTTTTTGTTTTTTATCGAAAAGATTCTTTTTTTCCACATTTTTTACAAAATCTTCTCTTTTAAAGCCAATTACACTTTTTTATCTGTTATCACACTGTCTTTTTCAATCCAAATTGATTTTCCACCTAACAAAACAAGAATCTTTTCATCCAATCCTTTAATGGGACAGAAAAAATGGCATCATAATAATGGAATACGTGGACGTTCTTTTTTCATAACTAACGGGAATATAATTAGATTTGATGACCACATTTCAAATACATGTGCTAATGCAAAACATTTTTAAT
>WAPZ01000779.1 GCA_015520535.1 Candidatus Heimdallarchaeota archaeon | reverse complement strand
TATCAGGATTTATCATCATCAAAACACCACCTTCATCACTACTCATAAATCTTGGAAGCACACCATCCCATTTGTCGATAAAATTCAACTTAACTACTTCTGGGTTTTTTCGCAGTGCTTCACCAAGCATGTTAATACGTTCTGCTTCTGCTGAAGCTCTTTCACACGAACTGCATCTGCATCACCCTTTGCTTTTACACGTGATTCAACAGACATCAGTAAATTATTTTTACCTTTTCCGTATACTGATTCAACTTCAAGTTGTGATGCTTCTGCTACGAAGGTACCACGTACCATATTACGAAGATAAATGTCCGTAATTTCTGTAATACCTTTACGATATTTCTGAAAAATGTTACTTACTTTCTTTGGATCAATATGATATGAAATACCTACATCAGCACCAACTTCCATCCCTTCAACTGTTTGAAATGTAATGCTTTCATCGTTGGGTGAACCTTCAGCTGGATCTTTTGCACTAACAAGATAAGATGCTGCAACACCAAAGACAAATAGTAAGAATGTTACTAAGATTAGTAATTTAAAATAAAGATTCATGCAAATCTCCTAATATTAAAGACAGGAGTATTATACACGACAAAGGAAAGGGAATTCAACAAGAAAATATAGGCTATTTACACCAATCAAATTTGGGGCCTGACCCAGAATAGGGAACAGCGACGCCTTTACTCATTAAATAAGAAGCTACATCAATCCCACGAATTTTAACATCAGCCAAAATTCTCGAACCATATTTATCCCATTTGAAATTTTCAACTTTGATTTTTGTAGCGTTTGTAGTTTTAATAAGATCCGTTAAATATTGCTTTGCTTGTTCAGCAAGGTTTGCTTCTTTTTCACATTTTGCTCTCCATCCTCGCTCTGGTGTATCAATCCCTCGTATACGAACTGATACTTTGTTTAGAGGAGACGGAAGACGATTACCAAAAGATGTTTTTATAGTATCACCATCATATACACTTATTATTGGCAATAGCATGTAAGTTTGCGCTAACGCGACAATAGGAAATATAAAACAAAATATTAATAGATATTTTTTCATTTTTCTGAATTGCGAAGATAGGATTCTACATCATTAGCAGTCACTTTTGTGCCTTGTACGCCCATTACATCATCTAATTTTTTAAGTGCTTTTATTCTATCTTCCATAGGATTAGATTTATCAGCTACAAAGTTGTGAATACGTTGCATCAAATCACGATCATGATATGCATTGCCTTTTATACCACTCGATAATATTTTCTCAAGTTCATTTTGTTTTTTTATTTTTGGAAATTGAACAACATCACCTTCATTTAAAAATTCTTTAAAAGTCATCATTTTTTATTTTTCTCTATATATTTGTTTATTTCATCAACGGTTACTTTTTCTTTATTACCATAAGCAGTTTTCCATTTTGTCATGACTGCGATTTTATCATTCATAGGAGCAGTACTATCCATAATAAATTGGTGTGTTGCTCTAATTAAATCCAAATCCTGTATCTTATTGCCTGTAAATTTACGATCCATTATTCGTTGAAATCTTAATTTATTTCGTTTTTCCAGTTGTTGGGTTGTAAAAGTGTTCGGGATGTCTTCTTTTAAAGTATTCGACATGCGTTTAATTTCATCTACAACTTTACTTACTTTTGGATCAATAGCTGCTTTTCCTTGTAAAAGGGAGACATCACTTTTTGATAAAACATATCCTCTAGGTCCATTTTCATATATCATTTTTGCTTCTTTGAGTTTTCCGACATTCAAACGAGATATGATATCTCCCACATATTTTTTATACATTTCAGTTATGTTCGTGGGTGTAAGTTTTATTTGTTTTTCTTCTTGTTCTAAAAACTGCGCAAATGTTGGTATTGTTTCATTAATTTTTTCTGGAAGGTTGTCTTGCTTTGTTTTAGCATATTTTTTTGCTTCTTTTTTTGTAATACTTTTAGCAGCTTTTTTAACAGCGGGGCTGGCGCACTTACCTGTTTTTTTGCATTGGTATACCATCCCCATGAATCTTTGTTGGGCTTTCGATTTTGCTGGCATCCTTCTTTCTCCTGAAACGTTTTTGTTTATTGGTGTTACCTAATAGTTTTTTTATAAATTCAGATTTTTCATCCTTTGGTAAATCTAAAATTGGTAACAATTCTAATAATGTCTGCAATTTCATTTATTTATTCTAATTCCTTTGGTAAACGTATATTTTTTATACCTTTTAATTGTTGTTTAGCGATGTTAAATATTT
>WAPZ01000778.1 GCA_015520535.1 Candidatus Heimdallarchaeota archaeon | reverse complement strand
CTATATTCCCTTCTCAAAGCCCATTTCAATAGCAGTTTTTCCTTTTATCTTTATATTATGGGTATTATACGGAGCAACTTCTTCTTGCCATCCTTTAGTTATAGTTATATTGAAACCAACATCATGCAAGGCCTTTTAGGACATACTAAGTTCCGTTATGTCTATATTAAACTTAAAGATTCACAAAAAGCATCCATTGTCGAAATTGAACGCCGAATGAACCGTATTTACCGTTTTTCTCAAGTAAAGATGATTGAATATGTTTCCAAACAAATTAGAGAAGGAATTAAACGCCAACAAATCTTTTTACAAACGTTATTATCTGAAGCACTTTTACTTGCCACTCTATCTCAATTTTTCATGCTGCTAGTTTCGTCACTTCACATGTCATACGATATCGCCTTATTACGAACGATGGGAGTAAGCAAACAAGATGTTTTCCGGATTTTTTTCTTTCAATCACTCTTATTAATGGGAATTAGCGTGATTTATAGTATTTTTAATGCATTGTTCGGTGCAACAGTCTTTTTATTTTATTTCAACGTGCTAGGTGCACATATACCACTTATAATTCCCATAGACCAAATTTTCTTCTGGCTGCTTTTTTATCTTGTAATTTTAGTCCTAACAGCAAAAATACCAGCAACCGGATCTGCTGAACGCGAAATCAACGAAATCTTGACAGGGCGAAACATCAGCATCAAAGCCATTATTACAGCACATCCGAACACAAAAGCCTTCATAAAATGGTGGAAAGACAAAGGATGGAAACGATTGCTAAAAGACGGACAAAAAATAATAATGAAATTCATACAAGTTGCGGCGTTATTAATGCTGCCATTACTCATTTTCCCATATTTTATCTGGAAAACTCGCCGCAATATTACTATTGGCGCTGAATACCGAAAACCACTATTAATATTTCTCTTACTATCCTTACTCATCACTGTAATACAATTTCTCATCTTTTTATTCACACGCACATCAGTTCGCTTGACGCTTCTCCTTGGTCCAATATCATTACAAATACCAACTCTTAGTGCTTTACTTACAGAAGTGGCGATCTTTTATGTACTTCATTTACAATTCAAAAAAGCAGAAATGCTCCCACCACCTTCGCCACCTCAACAACCACATAATTCGTTATTAACACACGTAAAAGAAAATCCTTTAAAAGCACTACTCGCCACATTTCTCATAACAACGACAATCATCCTTGTACTCCCACTCTGGCATTTCATTTACACGAAAACTCTTTTTATTATAACCACAGAACTGATACCAGAAATCTTTTTTCTGACACCATTTAATCCAATCATCACTGTAAACACAAATAATAATTTATTCACAATCATTTTACCGTTATTAGTTGTTTTAGCGGCAACTATATATATATTTCTATTCACAATTCTCCCCCCATTGCTTATTTTTGGTTTAATCTTTTATTTTATTTTTATTCCGGGTGTTAATCATCTGACACCAAAAAAACAACGAAATAAACCCGCCAAAAGGGCAAAGTCGCCCATCATTATAAAATGGCGTTCTTCACCGCGATTTATTGTAACAACTATAGTCAAGCCCTTTTTAAGTATTTTCACCGCCCAAATCATATTAACGCTTCTTGTTACCACTTGGATACTTAAAAGCACATTATTTTATCACTATCCAAATATTGTTCTTCCTCTCCTGTTTGATCTAACCCCAATTAGTGACCCTATCATTTATCCACTCTTCTTTTTCATTGTGACCATCCACATTGTAAATACAAAAGATGTAGAAGCGTCCAGCCTCGCTGACGCCAAACAAAGATTTTTCAAAACTAAAATAAAAACGCAAATTCATGACACAAAAACTAAAGGACTTAAGAATCATACCGGCTTTTTAGAAAAATTTTCTTAAAACCATAATAAAGAAGGAAAAATAAGTTTCACAAAAAAATTAATGAATACTAAGTTGAGGTGGGGCGCATTTAACCATAGAATACAATTTTTTCCCCATTTAGGAATACAACGAGAATTATCCTCCCTACCTAAAAAGAAAGATCACTTTTTTCAAAAAAAACCCGTTTTAACGCATTAAAATCAATGCAATATACTTTTTTATTCTCGTATTCGGTAAGCGTTTTTGAAAAAGAACGTGCAAATATGGCATACACCTCGGTTCTTTTTTCTCTTCTTTTCCATTGTACGTGTTGGGCTTTTTCTGCTAATTGAGAGATAATCTTCGGAGCTGCTACATTGTCCTTCCACTTACATTCACCAAAAAAAATCTTGTTATTTCGTGAATTAAGAGCAACTATATCTATTTCAATGTTTTTATGCCACCATTTTCCGATTGTAGTATAGGAAAATAGGTTTAGGTGTGGAAACACATCCATTATGAAGTTTTCAAACTTAGGCCCAATATAGTCTTCTATTCTTCGTGTAACCAAGTTCATTACGGAATCTACGCGATGAATCTCTAAAAGATCTTGATTAAGATATACAAACTGAAACCAAAAGTCAATAAAGTTATCAGCAATTTTGTAACGTCCTTTTCCCTTCAATCGCTTCTTATAGGATTCTGTCACCGGAAATATGCGTGTCACATATCCCAGTCGTTCTAAAATATGGAGATATTTGGAAACCAAGCTCTTATCTAGTTGTGTACGTTGATAAATTTCGTTAAATGTGGTTAACCCACCTGCAATTCCCTTTAATATCGACATATAATTCGACGGATCACGTAGTTCTTCTCTTAGAAGGATAAGTGGCTCCTCATATAAGTACTCGCCCTTCATCAAAATCTTATCATGGATATTGTCCCACACCGTTTTATGTGGATCAAATTTGTGGAGATAACCTGGAATCGTATCCAGACAAGAATATACGGTAATTATGTCTTTGATGTCATAATTAGGAAAAAAATCACGCAAATAGATCGGATTTAATTTAGTAAGTTGCCATTGTCCCGTTCGTCGACCGTATAACGGTGATTTATAATCCAATGCATGCTTTTCCATCATACTAACTGATGACCCCAATAAAATAAGCATGATTTTGGTATGACGTAATGTAGTATCCCAATGCTCCTGCAAAACCGATGGAATTTCTGGTGAACGCTCTACCATAAACGGAAATTCGTCAATCACTACAATAATACGCTTGTTTGCCTTTTTGCCCAAATAAGAAAAGATTTCATCCCACGTGTGTAATGGGTGCTGTGCAATCCCGACATCATTAAATGTTCTTGCTAAAGCGTAGTTAAAACGATTGATCGCATCTATTTTGGCTTCTAATCGTGACAAGTAGTATAATGTTAATTCTTTATCCTTAATAAATTGATTCACTAATTCTGTTTTACCTATTCTCCGCCGACCATATAAAATTACAAATTCGGCATGATTAGAACTGTATTTTTCTTCTAAAAATTCCAATTCAAACGTTCGGTCAATAAATTTCATTACGAGTATATACTCATATTTCAACTATTTAACCATTTCGGTTTCACTTGCTTAATTTGACAATCAAATAATCATACAAAGACGTCATAAAATAATTGAAAAGTCGGATTCTTTCCTATTAGTTTTTAAAAGAACTCTCTAAATCTCCAATATGCAGTAAAAAGGATTTAGGAAGGAATGTAATGGAAAAGGAAAAATAAAAAGCACGCACCACGAATAATCATTACTTTACGTTCATTACTACGT
>WAPZ01000777.1 GCA_015520535.1 Candidatus Heimdallarchaeota archaeon | reverse complement strand
GTTTCTTTAACATTGAAATTCAAAATTTAGTGGTGATTATAGATTTAAAGATAGCTATAAGTTTTGTCAAACTTAGCTTAGCTATGGATGAGGATATCTATATTTCATATCTTCCTATGACGTTTCCCGGTATGGTGTTGAAGCCCAATCAACCGCGTTCTTCTATTTTATTGTTTTCGACTGGGCGAGCCGTGATTACTGGCATAAAAAAAATGCAAGACATTACAGAAGTCACCAATTTCTTAGCCCAAGTACTAGAAAAAAGTGGTCAACGTATCAATAAAGAAAAAATAGAGGTAAAAATTGGCAATATAGTTGCAACTGGTGGTTTTTACGACGATAGTAGTAAAAAAACACATACTATAGACTTAGAGCTGACAGCACTAACCTTTGACAATGTTTTTTATGAGCCTGAACAATTTCCGGGAGCTATAATTCGGTTATCTGATCCACAAGTTGTTATTTTACTGTTTCAGACGGGAAACGTTGTTATAACGGGAGCAAAGGAAGAAAAAGATATAACTACGGCAATGATATCTTTATATAAGATGCTAAATGAATATGAGTGTTTTTCGGATCATTCATGATTAAAAAGACATAGGAACAGTATTTGATCATAAAATCTATGCTAATTGCTATATTATAAAATTAAGGGTCATATATGACGTATAAAATAAAAAATAAAGCGTGTATACACTGAGGTTGAGTTGAATGAAAAGTTGGGTAATCAAAATTGAGTGGGCGCCAAGCCAACTGGAAGAAATCCGTATGTGGGATGCTGAAGAATATGCACCCCAACTACTAGATTTTAGAGAAACGTTACTCGTCTCTTTTTTGCAGAATGATTTGCCGTGGCTGGCAGCATTACGTGAAATTTGGCTTGAAGGGAAAAAGGTTGACCCATCATCCTTTTTTATTGTTGTTGGGAGGAAAATAGGTGCAAATCAAGATGAAAGTTATCCCTTTGGGATTTTGGTTGAATATACTGGTACCTTATCTGTTCGTGCCATTGGTCCACGTAAAACATTACATAAAGCGGAAAGTGACATTAATTTTGTGATGAAACATGCATTAGACTTGTTAGAATCCCCTTCCTCGTGGGAAAAAGTGGTAGTAATCAGTCATACTCCTCAATCTGAATGGAAAAAAGTGATCGAAATCCTAAGTAAAAGTGCGGTGGTCGAAGAATTACTTCAGAAAGCACAAGATTTATTGACGGTAGATCCACGTGAAGCGCTTACTTATGCATTAAGAGCCCAAAAAATTTATAATCAAACAGAAAATGCCAATGGAGAATTTATTTCACTTTTAGTGGTTGCAGAAGCTGCACGATTAATGGGTAATTATCCCATCGCACAGCAGTATTTGCAACATTCCTTAGAAATCGCTGATAAATTAGGCGATACAGCAAAATTACAAGTACTCAACAATTTAGCTGGTTTATATGTTGATGAAGGTGCATATAATGATGCGATAAAACTCTATGAAGAGGTATTAGAGATTGCAACCAAGGCAAATCTCGCAAGTGAGCAAATCAATGTAAAGATAAATTTAGCAGAATGTTACCGTCGGGCGGGAGGATTAAATAAGGCTTTGAATCTCTTCGAAGAGGTTCTTGTCATGGCAAAAGCTGCCAATGAAATGGTGGCACAAGCGTATGCATTAAATGGGATGGCGAAGACTTTGGAGGAAATTGACCTCCTCAATAATTTCGATCAAGTTAAGGAATATTATGAAGAAGCATTAAAACGCTTTGAAAAGTTAAAAATGCCAGAAGAACAAATTCATGTGTTAGAGAATCTTACCTCCATTTTTGAGCGTCGACAAGATATTTCAGAAGCACTTTATTATGTAAATAAAGCATTTAATATCGCTAAGGAAAATAAATTGGAAGAAAAATTGCGCTATCTTGAAGAAAAGAAGAAAAATCTCATAGAGCCCGAGGAATGATAAATAACAAACAAAAGAGTCCCAAATGTGTGTCTTTTTTATCCTAAAATTTTTCCAATTTCATTCGCCGCTTGTTTCATTTCGTGGAAAAGTAAACCTAATTTTATTAAACTTTTTTTCGCCGAAACCGTTAAAACAGCTGTTGTTCCTGCGGCAACAGAAATTAAATAACCTTCGTTTCCTTCCACTAGCACGCGATTGAGTTCTCCTTGTGCAACTTCTAGCATAGCACGTTCACCTAACGAAAGTAGAGCTGCTGTCATTGCGGCGATTCGTGCATCATCTAAGTTTTCTGGTAATTCTTCGGGATAATTACAAATGGGGAGTCCTTCAATAGATACGATTGCTGCTAACTCAATGCCGGGATTTTTTCTGGCGAACTCCTTCAATATCGTTTTTAACAGCGTGAACTTTTCTTTCAGTATTTCATCTTCTTCCATGTAGTCCCTACTCCTTGTGACAGATCATCTTTCAATACTTTAGGGAAGGTTTTTCCATCCAACATTATCTGACTTTTCCATAAAAAGATTCGCCTACAATTTATTTATCTCAAGCGACTTTTTAAATCTATTCAATTACTTGAACGCATTTCTTCTCGTACGAAAAGCCTAAATATTCGGCTTTTGAGTAAATATTGGGAAGATTTTTGCTTCTAAATTTATATAGAGAGATATATTCGATGTATTAATAG
>WAPZ01000776.1 GCA_015520535.1 Candidatus Heimdallarchaeota archaeon | reverse complement strand
CCTGTGGACCAAAACGAAATCAAACAAACCACAGGAGACTGACATCATGAAAGGCAACAACACATTAACGTTGCCGCGTTTATGAACCGGATTGGATTCGTCCGTTTATCTCCTCCCGGAACTGCTTGAGCTCTTCCAAAACTTCCACATCCAGACTGCCATCTTTCAGAAAATTTTCTGCCAATTTGATTGCTTCTTCCATTAAGAATAATGCTTCTTCCAATCGCTCTTTCACCATAAAAACTCGGGCTAACCCTTCATATCCATCATGATGTTGCGGTTGGGATAATATTAACGCTTTGAATTTCTTTTCTACCTTTTCCAGCTCACCATTCCGCAGGAATTCCATGCCTTCAACATACCAATCCCAGTCGTTTTCTTGATGCGTTTTAATATGTGGCATTTCCTGCCGTAACATGGCTAAAAATTGTTCACGGGTCATTTTTTGGAATTTCTTTTTTATTTTAACGATTTGGCTAACTTGCCGCAGGATTGCGGGGCACAGACTTTGAGTAACCAAAAAACTTTATGCGGGCTCCAAAACTTGAAATACCGCAAAGCCCCTGCGGTCAAGTTGAGCCAATGGTTATGCCTAATTAAATTTATAAAAAACTGTTATATAGCAGTGTATATAATGAACAATTTAATTAAAACAACGAAAAACCGACTAAAGCATTTAGTATTCCAGACGCACCTTTGCCACCAAATCCAAGAATTTTCCTAGATAATTTTTTAAATCCTGGATCTTGCATCATTTCTGCCATCAACTTTTCGTTTTCTATTCTTCTTAATTCTGGATTTTGAATAGAAAAAATGTACTTTTGCTTTTGTTGCCAAACTATTGCCTTTTTTTTCAAATTATATGCATCCCACCTTGTTAATCCAGTATCAAAATCCAGTAGATTAACTAATATGCTTCCCATTGGACTTGATTGTCGACCTGAGAGTTCTGAAAAAGATAGCGTGTCAATAAAAAAATAATAAATACCATAGCCAAGTAATACAAATACTATTACTACTATTAAGGTTTTTGATAAGCTCATTGTTACATACCATTTAATTTTGTTTCAACCATCTTTTGAGATAAGCTCTTTATTGGTATTTTTTTTATTTAAGAAAAAAGAACCAATAAAAGACAATATAAATCCGATTACGGTTCCAATACCGCCAAATTGAATTGTCAGACCAATATCTTGAGGCCTAATTCTTCCAAATTCCGTTAGTTCTCCAGACGAAAACCGAATGTATTGAATCAGAATAATAACTAATGCAGCTAATGAGGCAATTAAAATAAATGGTTTTGATTTGGCTAATTCTTTTCTGGTCTGAAAAACGAAAAATATTAAGACGATGAAAATCGCAGCTGCAAAAACAACCCAAAACATACCGCCTAAATCTGCACCTGATGCATATTTTGTTTTTCCCATACAAGAAAACCTTACCCAAGGCAAGAAAAAGCAAATTAACGCAATAATAGCGCCAGCAGGACTTAAGAAAATCTTTTTATCTTTTTTTTCTTCCATTTTACTCTCCTCATTACTAGTTTGAGCAATTGTAACACTGTCAGTTTCTGGTACTACTCCAATGAAAATATGAATATATGCTAGAATCCCAATTCCTATAATCATTAAAAGACTAACCAAATCAAATATTACGTTTACCCGATCATAACCATAACTGTCAAAACCATAAAGAGTTTTCTCCGCTATTATACCAATTAGCATCCATAAACCGAAAATATATGTAATAAGTGAAAATTGAATTGAGATTTTGCCACGGATTATTCTAATACCATTCCAGAGAAGAAACGCTAAAACTACAGCAGAAAACGGTATCCACAGTAATTGAATAAGGTTAAATTCGATAGGGTATCCATATTTTGTTTTTATTTGAATTAGATTAGCGAGCCAGCTTCCGAAAACATAGTTTGTGACTCTATATGTCATACTAAGATATTCTGAAGGTTGAAGCAGCCAATATATTTTCAATAGTAAAAGTAAGCCTGCTCCTCCCGCTAACAGCCAGCTACCGATTTGTTGCTTATTCGTTGATTGCATATTTTTCCTCCCTTAAAAGACAAAGTGTTAAGTTTTTCAATATTTGCATAACGACCAAGCTAAACTGCCGCTATAGAGTGCAGCGGAATACGGTCAGATGGAGCGACTGATTAGGCAACATCATTTTAGTGTTGTTTTGCATATAGGGCACTGGGTGCGTTTCCCAGCAAGAAACCCAAAATCAGCACAACTCGCACATACAAAGTGGCCCTTTTCGCATGTTTTTCCCCAACTAACTTCTTTTTCTTTTCCACAAACATCGCAAATTCTTTTTGGCATAACTTAGCCTCCTAATCCTCTAAAAATTATTGATTAATATTCAATTACTTCTTCACCACCAAAATTTTTCATTACCTCTAAATAGTTTTTAAACGCCTCACAGGATTCCTTGATGTTTTTTTCATATTCAAGTATCTCCGCAATGTCACTACATTTGAAAGTTTGACCATTCATAAGGCTACCAATAGTTAGATTTAAAATAATAGACCGCCCAGTTAATGGAATTTTAACTTCTTTGTGAAGAAGCACTTCCTTATCAGCTTTATATTTTATGATTAATTCTGCTTCTTCATTAGTCAATTCTGTCCTTGCCCTTAGTTCAAATTTAACCCCACCGAGCAATCTTTTAGCCTGATCTCTTGTGATGTAAAGCTTCATCTAAGACCTCCTCCATTGTTAGTTTAAACCTTTCCTATGCCTAACGTGTACTTTAATCATATTCTTCACTTTTTAAGGAAATTCCATCAATTCGCTTATACTCATTTTTTAACTTTTTACTCACAAAAGAAGTGCCAACCGAAGCAATTTATTGATATTACAGAAGTTACAAAACTTGAAGGATAGTGAAATCAAAAAGATTGTCAAATGGATTTGACACCTTTCAGACTCGCAATTTGAAATTCAATATTCAAGAAGCCAATGACATGAATTCAAAAAATGAAATAGTATTCCACTTCGGATTAAGATCCATGGGAAGGCAATGGTAATAATCAGGTGATGCTGTATGAACCTAAGCTCCCGATCTACTGCTTCCAGAGTTCCTTGTTTCTGGTATCGAATTCCCCAAAAAAACGGAAAGGGGAATCTGCCATGTCCACTTACACCGAGAAAAAAACAGCTTACCGCAATGAGATGTTTCGCCTGGTAGAGCGCTATTATCAGAGCGGTTTAACTCACTGTGAAAGCGGTTGGTGAACTGCGTCCAGGACGGTCGATTGGAGATCGGTAGGCATCCGACCAACCACGTGTTGACGGATAAAAATCGATGTTGAGGATAAGAATTGAAGTATTTTTTCTTTTAATGGATTTCAGAAGATAAATCTTTTTCGACTTTGCGGCAGGTTTCCCGTTCTGAGGCAGCAGTTCCTCCAGCTGCTTATAAGGATGGGTGGCCATGCGGCTCGGCACATCGG
>WAPZ01000775.1 GCA_015520535.1 Candidatus Heimdallarchaeota archaeon | reverse complement strand
TAATTAGATAATTGATGCACGTATTTTTTTCTTTGTTTTCATTTTATGTTATTATTTTTTCCTTTGAAAAGAAATAGTATGAGGGACGTAAGAAAACAAATAGCGAGGAGAAAAAAGGAAAAGTTTTGAATTAACGGAGTTTATATCCACATTTTTTGCAAAAACGTTGTTCTGGCAAATCTAGTGGCGTGTTACATTGGGGACAGGTTCTTATTGCTGACTTTTCTTGGGGTTGTTCTTTTTGTGTTGTTAATTTTGCTTTTCTAGGCGATGGTTCTTTTTGTGCCACTGTTTCCATACCCTTGTCTTTAGAAAGGGTACTTTTTGGTTGCTGTTTGGATAAATTTAAGGAACGTACAATGGAAAAATTTTGCGCCTCTTTTCGCCAATACATTGAAAAATAAAGCAGATAGAAGCCAAAGAGAATGGTACTTATGGCAGTTTCTAGATGGAGCACCTGCATGGTGTAAGCGGTGAATAACTCGACAACGATTCGTAGGAGAGTGATAGTGGTCAAAAGTGCAAGTAATCGGAACACCATTGGTTTTTTGTTAGTAGTAAAAATGAAAAACGAGACAAAAAGGAAAAATATCCATAATATAGCGGTGGCGGGAACAAAATAGAAGAATATTTCTGTAAAGATCGCGGTTAATGATCCACTGTAGAGGAGGACGAGTGCGGTGCGATCGGTTGAAACATGCCTTAAATAGCCAAGCGTGCCCCCTATAAATAAGGTACTGCCAAGTAATGTTCCCATTATTCCAAGGTTGTCAAATGTGCCCTTGGTTAAGGTTTTGAGGAATTCATTTGAAATGACAACAATTATAATAGTGTCAATAAATATAAAAAGAGGTTTCTCTGGTGAAAACGCTAATTTTTCGTAGTCAATGAGGTGAACAAGAAGAACAACTCCTAATATTACGGCAAAGATACCCAGAAACACGGATAAAAGTGGGGTTGTCTGGAGTGTCGGAGCAACTATGTGTTGACTTTCCAGAAAAATGAACAATGTGGTTAAGAATCCAAGAAGTGTTTCATGAACATAAGGGTTTTCAGATATTTTTATTTTAATTGTGGGTTTTTCGTGTGCGAGGGAAATTGTTAGCGTTCGTTTGAGGAGGAAAATTAAAATTGCCAGTATAGTGAAGGAAATGAGATATTCGGTTACTGGTAGCGTGAGATACATAAAATAGAAGGGAAAAATACCAATTACAGCGGTGCTATATGTCGCAACAAAGATTTTTTTATTGAAGGTAGCCATGTTTCTATATAAAGGCGTTATAACAGAATTATAGAGCCAAACACCGAACACTAAAAGAAATATTCCGTTGGCAGTTAAAAGTAAGGAATCACTGGCTTCAAGTGTGCCGGTCGTAGTGAGATTTATAGCATGAAGAATAATAGCAATACCAATAAGTGGATAGGCAACCAGAAAATCCAACGGTGAATAATCCTTTGAAAATACGATAACAAGAATCATTTCGAGAAGCAAAAGCACAGCTGCAGTTATCGATCCAAATGGTGCCACCCAATAATTATTTAGAGAAATTATGGCAAATACAGAGCTGGCACCTAAAATATTCAGTATTCTTAAGGAAAACAGAGGAGACGTAAAAAGGCTTTTCTGTTGAGAAAAAAACCAGTTAATTCCTTCAATTATAATGAATAAAAGTAGCATGCCACCCATATAAATCAAGCCAAATTTTTCTTGAGGGGAAGAGGAAAGTGAAAGCTCTGAAAGTGTCATTTTGGCAAGAACATTCATGAAAAAAACGGCATAAGGTGTTAGAATAGCATAGATAACGAATGATTGCAAAGCTTTCCGCGCCTTATCAATGAATAGAAAAACCATCCATGTAATTGGAATAATAAAAAGTGTTGAAAAAAGTATGACCTCGTTTTGGTAATTAAAACCGAAAAGAATTAGAGCCACAAAGGTCCCACCATAATGAAGACTCCCAAGAATTTGTTGTTTCATTCTATTTTCAATAACTGTTTTTGAAGACATAAACGCGTAAAAATCGATGAATAAAAAGAAATATAAGGAAATTACAAGCGTTTTAAAGGCAACGGACAATTCTTGCTGTGCACTCATGACTGAGATGCCTAATTCAATAAAAAGAGCAATGACGGCTAGATGAAGGTAAGGATGATCTAAACTTCGAATATCATAGATGTGTAAAATCGAAAGGATTCTTAAGGCTATGTAAATCATTACAACGATGATAAATATAGTGAACGGGTAGATCCAAAGCGTAAAATATCGGATAAGGATAAATACTGGAGATAGTGCGATTCCTAAGAGCATACTGTCAAGTTTGAAAAGAAATTTGGACGACGTAAACTTTTTCATTTTCTCTGTAAGAACATTGCCGGCAAAAAGATAGACCAAAAAAGTAAGTCCAAACGTCACATACACACCCAAGATATCAATAAGAGTGAAGGCACGAAAGAAACTGACCACTCCAAACAAAAAAAAGCCAAATGATGGGAACAGCAACCACGTGTTTAAAAGATATTGTTCACATTGTTCGTAGTCTAATAAGAGTGTCACCGGTATAATACTCGACACCATGATTGGGACGAAAGCCAAAGTGACCCACGAGCCTTGTGTCATAATCAACACATTTAAGTAAATTTCAAGCCAAATTACACTAAGCAGCTTTAAAATATTCTCATAAATAATTTTTGCGGAACTTTTAGCATGTAACGCTGTAATATTGGGTTTGAGACTATAAATGCTCATAAGAAAGAATATCCAGACAAAAAATTGGTCAAAGCTGAAAATCGCCGTTTTTAAGGGGAATAAAATGGTTAAAGCATAAATTCGTAGGCTTTCATAGGTCAAAAGGCTGAACAATATTCCTATATGATATGGTTTCTTTGTAAAATAGATGATAACGGCTAGCGCTCCAAAAAAGATAGTAACAAGAATCGTGGTCTCTATATCAGTAAAAATGTCAATATAAAGTGCTCGAAGTACCGGAAGGATTACCGTCGCCAAAACACAATACTTTGCCAAGGAAACAAGTTCTAATCGCCTTTGAGTACTAAAAGTAGCCGACTGTTCAAGCACACGTGTAATCACATTAAAATTTTCGTCAAAGATCAAAAAAAGTGCACTAACTAATTGAATCAAAACTAAATATCCTAAGGCTGGGGAAGTGACCGGATGTAAGGTGGCAATATTTCCAATCAAGGTTGCAAAAAAGATTGGCCAATGCTGTTTAGTAATCAGTGTTTGAAGGAGGAAAAAAACCATTAAAAAAGCCCAAAAGGTTGTTAAGACGACAACATCGGCTAATTCAAGAAACCGTGAGGCTAAAAGCAAAAGAGACACAAAGGAAAAAATAGTCAAAATCATGCTGTAGCCAACTTTTTTAAAATGAATCAGATAATAACTGGAATAAAGGAGCCAGAGGACAAAATATGCAATTGTAATCTGGTTTAGGTGGAAGTCAAGATTAGTTAAACCGGTACTTGCTGCTTTATTGCTGGTCAGATTAAAAATTGGAAAAATGGCTATAGTTACCATAAAATATCCAAATAATTCGTCATTGACGAACGTCAATTTGCGGTAGAATGTTTTCATGGAAAATCGGAAGAGCTCATAAATCACAATAAGTACAAGCATTACTTCGGGCAGAAAAATAGCCTCAACTGTGGTCGGAGCAAATTGTATGCTTCCAAAAAGTCCAGGAACAATGCTGGCAGTGAGAAGCACGACTCCTAATGCAACCAAAATAAAGCCAAGGATTGAGATGGTGTTCACAGAAAAAATTGGAGATTGTTTGCTTTGAAGCGTTTGGTTTTCGTCTTTCTCTGTCTTAAGTTGTGAATTGTTCTTTTCACTCATATGTAAGCCCCTCCACCAATCTATGTTTCGCTATCACTTGTATTTTTTGTTTTTGATGATACATTCTCCTCTGTTGACGAAGTTTCGGTTTCACGTTCTACATTTTGGATCTCAGTTAATTGTTTTTGTATTTCCACAAGGAATTGTGGTGGCGAACGTATGAAAAAGATGGCAATCATGATTGCACCACCCGCAATTATCAGTAAAAATAAATTGCCAACTGGTGGAGCGGTTCCACCAAGTTTAGTCGTGAAATATATTTCGTCTAATACGATTTGTGGTAATTCTAAGTTTATTTTGAAGTATAAAAGATCAGGTGAGATCGTATTGGGTAAAAGCAATCGTACATTTAGCAGACCGTGTGCCGATACATTTTGTGCGGATAACAGTTGCCATGTTCCCTTAGAAGTGTCGTACACGTAATATTTCAATGTCATATTGATTTTAGCTGGATTATAAATCATAATTTTTCCATCAATGGGCATACCTAAAGTGACTTTTGATGGGAAGGCAAACTTGATGATATATGGAAGTTGTGCTAACACAAAATGCGCAAGGGCTTCAGATTCATATGTAGTTGATCCAAAGGCAACATTTTGTCTTGTGGCGATCATTCTATAGTAAAAGCCACTAAGATACGGGGTATAGTGCTGTACATCATTTTTAAACGTGTTATCTATAAAATGTAAAATTTGAGAAAGAAAATTATAATATAGCGGGTTGTTCGGCTCTTGCATTAACAAAAGATACGTCAGAAACGCCATTAAAAAGTTGCTTGTAGAATCTTTTGCTTGGACTAAAAGATCACCGTCCGAATTTACGGATTTAAAGAGTCCCGAAAACCCAATGTCCCATAGATTTTCATACAAAAAGTTAAACACATTTTTTGCATTATTTAAATATGTAGAATTATTTGTAGCATCGTAGAGAAGCACACTGACTATGCCAAAGAGTGCATTCGTTTTGGCAGTGTAAATTTGAAGTTGCTGTGTTCCCGTTCGATCCGTTATGTAATAAATTCCACCCAAATTTCCTTTAAGATGGGTAGTAATAAAGTCATAGGTTGAAAAAATTTTTTGCTTGAAAGATTCACCAAGTTTTGCTCGTAATGATTCTGAGGAGAGATAATAAAGCATCATGATCGTTAAAATCATACTGATGGGTTTTGTTGTGTCAATCGCATAATCAGTCGTGTTTATTGGAAGTGCCGCATGATACCACCCGAAATAGTCCGGATCCGCAAGATAATCTACAAAAAAAGACTCTGTTTTCTCCAAAAGTATGCTATAGTCACTAAACCGCGGATATGTTGAAGGAACTACACTTAATAGATAGTCCAAGAGCACTAACATCAAAAATTGATCGACTGCCTTTCGTTGCGAGCGTGGATAACTGTCATCACCAAGATTAAAGTCATAAAAAGATACAAACCCCCGTCGATCTCGCACATACGGATCAGTAAAATACCGAACAATGAATTCAGTAAGGGCTTCTGAAATGGTTAACTTTTCTTTTGAAAGCATTCCAGTATTTTTAAACGCTAATAACCAACTTAAAGCATTTATTGCATTTGAAAAGAGATGAATCTTAGGTTGAGAAATAGAAGTCGACTCTAAATACCCGTAACTATTATCACTTTGATTTTTTCTGAAAACATTATCTATTCCATATTGTAATCGCCATAATTTCTGGAAAGTCTCAATATTTGTGCTTATTTCTTGATTGTTAAGTTCATCAACTCCAAGCACCGGTTTGAAAGTTTCTGTTCTCGTTATAGAGATAGAGAGCAGCACAATGACAAGACATAACACCGCACTACGATAGACTTTGACACGTTTTTTCTTTGTTTTACTCACCATTTTTTCGCCCTCCATTCCGCATTTTTTGTACATGGATAAACACAACAACGAATGAAAGTCCTATTAGTACTGACACGAGTTCAAAACCCCACGATGCAGCTTCCCCTCCATAGCTTCCCCGAAGGACGTTCGACGCACCTGATTGACCACTTTCTTCTGGTGGGAGTTCCGTAGCTTCATACTGTGGTGCAGCAATATCTGAAGGTTCTGCAAGCACGACAGTAACATAGTTTTGAGCGTTTACACCCACATCAGTATTATTATACGGATATAACGTGTAAAGCTTGCCATCTGATGTGATATAATCAAAATTTATACCAATAATGGTATCCGGCGCAGAAAAAATCTGCATATCGTACTGTGGCTCGTCCGTCATTAATGGTATAACAAACTGAATCAAAATGCGATAATCCGTACTCGTTATAGACACATTTTTTATGCTTACAGAAAAATCAGCTGTAGATTTCGGGTCCACATAGATAGTTGAAGAGCCACTAACGAAATATCCGTCTTTTTTGCTAATAGAGGTTAAATTTGACCTAAAACTAACGATTTTAATATCTTCTGGCCAATATTCGTCCTTATTACTATCAAAATATAGACGAAAGGTGTTTTTCTCCGTACTTTGCGTCCCTAATAAAGCATCTGATATTAAAAATCCCAAATAAAGATTATTCCAGTCATTTTTTCCATACATTACTACTGTGTGCGTGTTGTTAAAATATAAAGTGATACGTGCGGCATCATTCCAATTCTTCAATCCGCTATTTAAATTAAAAGAAACATTCCAATTGAGATTCACAATGTTCTGAGTGTTTTGACCCCCACTCACATCAAAAAACAGTATTATAATTAAAAATAAGGACATAAATGGCAGTACTACGTTTTTATTTCTGACATGCCTTTTTTGTTGCGGGTTCATTTTGGTCACCTATAAGAATTCTTAATATATCATCAGATATCAGTATATGCTTTGATATTTATAAAGATTGTGATCACTGCAGTTCATGAGCCACAATCTCATTTCAAAACTATGGTTGTTTCACCTACAATTATGGATGAAAAGACGAACAAAAAAGAAATGCGTGTTATATAATCGCACAATTTTATCTGGATTCGTAAGTCCAAGCACCCTATGTAATATGTTTGATACTCCTTTGGTTGAAACCACCCTCTTAATCGTGTGAGAAAAAGTCGACTACTGTCCACTACATTTATTTCTATATTTTTGTCTTTTTTTATTAAGTGTTGTTAATCATTAAGTTCGGCCAGTCTTTAACAATTAAAAGATTAATCTTAAAAATGTGACTCCCATAACCTACTTGAAGCAAAAAACGGTGACCCACCTATGAAAAAGATAATTATTGGGATAATATTCCTAAGTCTATTTTTTGTAGCGATAGTAAACGGAAGTGGGTTAGTAATCCCACAAACTAATCAATTATCAACTAATAATACTACAATAGCTACCCAACAATCGAATTCCACATTTCCAGCCTTTGGACAATATATGGGCTTTGAATATTATGCCACCATTGATGAATTTGCTGATAATGGCAGTTATAATTATAATGACACCTATGTCTACGAGGACAACTATACCTATCAAGATTCTTATGAAGCCTATCTTGATTTTGTCAATACATCGGCAGTTACAAACCTTGGATGGTCAATTTCGAATAACACATACTATTTAGACCCAGATAGTGGGAACTGGACAGCAGATTGGACTATGTCTGATTGGGGTTTTGGATTGAATCAAAGTTCACCCTCAATTCCCGTGCCTTTTGGCAACAGTAACTATTTGAGCAATTTAACAGAGCGACTCTCCGAACTTACTGCCTTAAATGGAACCAACAATGCAACTGTGTTTATTGATTTTGTTTCTAATTCTCCAGATACCTCATATCTGGATTACAATTGGTCTTACATCAGTTATGGCTATTTAGTCCCCTATGATTTTGTTAATGTGACTATCTTTTATCAAGATGCAACTTATAACTACTTTAACTGGACATCATATCAATATGAAACTATAATCACAAATTTGACCGTGGTCGAGGAATGGAATTTATACGGTGCTTTTATTCCACAGGGAAATTATTGGCAAAATGTTCATGTCAATGTCACTTATACAAATACGGGATATTATAAAGCAAATGGCACTTATCAGTCCACGGGAAGTTATGCCAGCAATTTCACGTCCTTCTATGTAAGTATTTACAACATTGGCAGCAATTTTGGTATCAATTACTATGCACCAATCTATTGGTCATATAGCTGGAATGAAACAGTATACTCCGAAGAATATTATGAAAACAATTACACAGATAGTTACGTGGTTACAGCATTAGATCCTATTCCCGGTCTTAGTGGTTCAACCATTCCTTCTGATTGGCTGCCCGGTTGGATGCAACAGAACGTTTATTACACAAAAGGATACACGAAACAAAACTACACGTCAGCCGGGACATCTGATGCGGTAACCGCCATGCAATATTTTGATGTGTCTATGTGGAGTTACACCGGAAATTCCAATGGCACCAGTTTTTCTTATCAATCAACTTATTGGGCGAACTTTATTCCCGGCGCCTTACAAATCTTCGATGACCGAAACGGTAATGGTATTTTAGATCTAATAGCTAATCAGTCTTCACCCTATTATTTAGCACCATCAGACGATTCTCTTGAATATATAGCTTATTTAGAAGCCTACAGTTATTCATACTACTATAACGGCAGTTATTATGATGATTCTTATACATATAGTAATTATGGGGGCTATGTATATGAATACAATACCACCATCGACGAACCCAGTGTCTTTTACAACGATACATATACCTTCGGCCCACCAATTCCAAGCACATTCGACTACTCCCCATACTTTAATCTACCAAACTTTGACAACTCTACCAATACCATTAAATTCAGCTGGGGCATTGACTTTACTGACTTTCCCGTGTGGTTCTTAAATTGGACTGACTTTACCGAAAACACTAGTTACATGGACTTAAGTTATCGCTACGACTTAAACATCGTTCTGTCTTCAAATAACCCCTTAAGCATTACTCAAAATTCTCAAAACTTAACGACTGCAACCATTGCATTAGACACCTCCTACTATTTCGGTGAAGTGAAAGACTCCGCCTTACGCCAAGAATTTAGTGGCTTAAGTCTAGCTAATACGATTGATTCGTGGTTCTACACCGACTCTTATGTTGAAGAAGTCTCTTCTTCTGCGGCAACCACCGTAGCTACGAATTCATTACAATTTTCCAGCGGTAATACCACGTTAGCATCCGTTGATCTTAGCGGACAAAAAGCCAATTATACTCTCATGACACCCTCTGGAAATCAAACCTATCAAGCAAAAGCCTCAAAAATCACGTTATTCAGTGTGGCGGGAAGTGTTTCCGGCAATTCAACGGCACTTTATGAAGATCACTCCTCTAATCAAGTCAATACTGTTGTCGTCAATACTTCATACAGCTATACCTATCAATACATTGAAGCACTGCTTATCACAAGTTATGGCACATGGGACGGTTACGGCATCGTACATGACCCCACATTTTCCTCTGTCAGTGTTATTAATGCACCTTCCGGCGGTGACAGCAGCGGTGGCGGTGATGATACCTCCGGTCAACAACCCAGCGAGGGAAACAAAACTTCAGACACAGACACCTCACCTGAAGCAACAGGTCCCGAAGGTGGCGACACAGATCAAGGAAGTGGGGTGGTTACTCCGGGCTTTGAAATCTTGGCAACCGTCATTCCAATCACCCTTGGCGGAATAATATCACTCTACGTAAGAACTCTTAGAAAAAAACAACGCCATCCCTAAAATAAAAATAATTAATTAAAATGCAATTATTTTCCTTTTGTTTCTTTTTTCTTTCTTTTTTAGTTAAAATACCTATGATTTTTTCTTGTCGTCTTTTACAGTCGTTCTTTGCGTGCGTTTGACGTGATTCCAAATTTCCACCGCTTCTTCCTTTGTGATTTTCCTTTTTTCTAATACCCATGGCTTTCTTAACTTGACTTTTTTTAGCGTTAAATCCAAAATTTTTTCTAATGAAAAAGTCTCTAAATCCCGTTGTGCAATAAATATCGCTAATAACACATCACGAAGTAAATCACCCAGTTCTAAAC
>WAPZ01000774.1 GCA_015520535.1 Candidatus Heimdallarchaeota archaeon | reverse complement strand
GTAATAATAAGGTCCCATACAAAGAAACACTTAAACAACCAGATAAAGGTCACTTTAATCAATTCAAAAAACTAGCTAAATTTATGAAAGGAGAAAAAACTGATTTAATAAGTTTTGAAGATATCGTTCTTGCTACAGAACTGAGTTTTATCATAGACAAAAAGACATTGGAATAAAACAAAGTGATTTGACATTCGCTTGTTTTAATTTACTAGCACTTTTTATTTGCAAACTTTTACGCTTATATTGAAAAAAATTACATAAATGGGTCGTTGTTAGGGATGCACGCGGAAGATAAACAGATTGTAGTTGTGGGATTAGGATATGTCGGGCTACCCTTAGCATGCGAATTTGCGAATAAAGGATTTAAAGTGACTGGGCTTGACATCATTCAAGAAAAAGTTGATTTAATCAATCAAGGAATCTCACCAATCTCGGGAAATGAACCCGAATTACCGGAGTTACTAAAAAAAGTTGTTGCAAATGGAAGTCTTCAGGCAACAACAGATCCTTCTTGCATAAAAACGGCAGATACTGTTATTATTTCTGTACAAACGCCGTTTGATGTCTCAAAAAAAGAACCCTTATATAGTGCATTGATGAAAGCTGCAGCAACAGTTGGAAAACGCTTGAAAAAAGGTGCAATGGTGATTGTAGAGTCTACTGTTGCGCCGACAACGTTAAAAAACATTGTAAAACCGATTCTTGAGAGAGAAAGTGGATTACATGCGGGTCAAGATTTCAACTTGGCGAGTTGTCCGGAAAGAGTGACTCCCGGGAAGTTATTACATAACCTACGATATGTCAATCGTGTCATTGGAGGATATACAGAAAAATGCGGCGAACGGGCACGAAAACTCTATAGTCATATAGTTCAAGCTGAAATTGATGTGGTGGACAGTACCACGGCAGAGTTAGTGAAGACGGTCGAAAACGCCTATCGAGATGTGCAGATTGCGTTTGCCAATGAAATTGCGCTTTTATGTGAAAATGTTGGTGTTGATGTATTTAAAGTTCGTGAATTAGTGAACAAAGTTCCGGAAAGGAATATGCATATTCCAGGTACTGGTGTTGGTGGTCACTGCATCCCAAAAGATAGTTGGTTGCTGATTTATGGAACTAAAGGCGGCTATTATCCTAAATTACTCATCACGGCACGCGATATTAATGAATATATGCCACACCATGTAGCGGAGCTTACACACGAGGCGTTCCGAGAAGCTGGTAAGGAGATAAATGGTGCTAAAATTGCTATATTAGGGCTTTCATATCTTCCAGAGTCTGATGATATTCGAAATACGCCAACATTACCGCTCATTCATGATTTATATATGGTTGGGGCAAACATCTTTTGTCATGATCCATATGTAAAGAATGTGGATCGATATAATCACGAATTTACGCTATCCCATAATCTTGAAGAGACGATTGCCAATGCTGATGCGGTGGTCATTTCTACACTTCATAAAGTATACAAATCACTCAAATTAGAAGACATTAAAGCGAAAATGGCACCTAATCCCATAATTGTAGATGGAAGAAATTTGTTTACCCGTAAACTTGCCGAATCGGCGGGTTTCATATATAAAGGTGTTGGGAAATAATTAACTTTTTTATTATAAATTGAGAAAAAAGTTGGTTCGCAGGATGAACGTAAAACAAAATAAATCAGATGATTCCAATAGCAATAGTCACTCCGTTCTTGAAACAAATACTACAAAACACACAACCTCACACACGAATATTGATGTGCTGGTGGTGGTAGGAACACGGCCACAATTTGTTAAATTAGCCGTGTTATTAAAATATTTTAGAAAACACGGTATAAACTTTGGTGTGGTTCATACAGGACAACATTATGATTATGAAATGAACAAAATCTTTTTTGAAGACTTAGAGATACCAACGCCAGTAAAACATTTAAATGTAGGCAGTGGAACCCATGGGAAGCAGACAGCTTTAATGTTGGAGCGTTTAGAGGACACGTACCAAGAGTTTCATCCACAGTGTGTTGTGGTTCCAGGTGATACAAACAGCGCTTTAGCGGGTGCCTTAGCTGCAGTAAAGTTACACATCCATACGTTTCATGTGGAAGCTGGTCTACGTTCCAGATTACAGTTTATGGCAGAAGAAATTAATCGTGTATTAATAGATCATATGAGTACTTTGCTTTTTGCACCGACACAGACGGCATATGATAATTTATTAGCGGAAGGAATAGCTACAGATAAAGTTCATCTTACAGGCGATGTAATGATTGATAATATAGTTTTTTATGCCGATCGGATTGAGAAAACCGAGTTACCATTCACCGTAACGCCAAACCAATATATTTACACCACGATCCATCGTGCCGAAAATGTTGATTTTCCTGAAAAATTGCGAGAAATTCTGGATGCTATTAAATTAGTAGCACAAAAATATGATCTAGACGTTATTATACCATTACATCCACGTACGAAGAAACGTTTGCTTTCTTATGGGATGTTTTCGGATTTTGTTGCGAGTCCTGGTATTCGTGTAATCGAGCCGGTGGGATATTTTCAAAGTCTTAAATTAGCTAAACATGCTAAATTAGTTATAACAGATAGTGGTGGACTCCAAAAAGAAGCCTTTGCTTTAGGCACACCGGTAGTTACCATGCGCGAAACTACAGAATGGGTCGAAATTGTGGATGCTGGGTGGAATATTATAACTGATTACAAAAAAACGCGTATTCTTGACGCGGTGACACATTTTATGGAAAAAAAATTGCCACAGGTCAATGCATTGGAATTCTATGGAAGTGGAACTGCATCAGAACGGATAACATCATTAATTGAAGACTTTTTGGGTGGAAATATTCCATGAAAATTGTAGTAGCGGCATTAGAGGCTTGGAAACATCCACGTTCTATAAAAATAGCAAAAAGCCTACGAAAAATGGGTTACGATGTTGAAATTTGGTCAGCACCAACAATTAAATCAAAGAATCGATATCTTAGGGCGTTACTAAAATATCCTTTAGCCATGATTTCTTTAGCTCTCCGTAAAGCTGATATATTTTGGGTAGAAAACGTTCCCGATGTGCTATATCTTCCACTGATTCTCTTGAGAAAACGGTATATTTATGATAGAAGAAGCCCATGGGCACTTCAAATATTTTTTGAGTTCAAAAACAAGTTTTTTTACAAAGTGGCCTCATTAATTGAACGCTTTTCCATGGCCAAATCCCAAATTATTGTGTGTGTTTCTCAAGGATTAGCTGAAGATGCAACTCGATTTAGTAAACCGATATATGTAATCCCAAATTATGCCGAAAAAAATCTGCGGAAAAAAGCAACGAAAAACCTAAGATCCACACTTAAGATACCAACGACAACCAAAATAGTTCTGTTTGTCGGAAAACTGAGTATTAATGAAGGAGCTAATTTATTACCACAGATTGCTGATGCCTTTAATAGCGAAAAAGCTGAGTTATGGATCGTCGGCGATGGTCCTGCAAGAAAATTTGTAAAGAAAATATTGAAACGACATCCCAATAATATTAGATGGTTTGGCTGGGTACCACATCACGAGGTTCCCAATTACATTTGGTCAGCCGATTTGGGAATCGTACCACGAAATCCACTACCAAAATCCTTTCGAAAATATTATAGTCATGAGGGGATACAAAAAATTAGCGAATATTTTCTGTTTAAAAAGCCTGTTCTCGCCTCTGAAATTAAAAACTCTCCATTCTACTTAGTTGTTCCTGCAAATAAGCTTAAAGATACAATTATTGATTATTTAAAAGACAAAATTAAGATTCCTTTGCCACCGACAAACTTAACATGGCAAGAGGTATGTGAACTACAATTAGAAAAGGTTTTAAATTATTTGAAGCAAAAAAGCAATTAAAAGCAATATTATATAAAGAGTTAAACAGTAAGAATGATAGTGGAGAAAAGATATAGAATATATGAGTAAAAAAATGCGTTGGAGGTTCTTATATGAGTGACCAATCACATTTTAGTTCCGATTTTGAACAAATTCAGAAAGTTAAGGGCTTCTTAAAACAAGGGAACTATGATGAAGCTCGAAATCTCCTTAACAATTTATTGGAACTGATACAAAAGAAAGGGCCCGAAAGTTATGATCCTGGTCAATATGAAATTTTAATTGGGTATGTTTTCAAATACATTGGTGATACCTATTTTTCACAAGACTCTTTTGTTGAAGCGTCTAGTTATTATTTACAGGCAGTGACATATTTTGAAAGCCTTGACAATCCTCCTCTTGGAACAATGATTACTGTTTATGAGTCTTTAGCCGTTTGTTTTGAGAAATTAGGGTCAGACGCGGAAGCTTCTAAATATCGTGGCCAAGCGTCTAAGTTAAAGCGAGAACAATATGAAAAAGAGATTGAGCAACTTTTAACTGCAGCCAATTATAAAATTGAAAAAAATGTCAGTAAAATTTTGGATGCACCATCTATCGATATCTTTGCTCAAAAAAAGATTTCTTTGTTTAAAAAACATAAAATTTGCATTTGGTTTGCCACCGATGAGGCCACGGCAGAAACCATGCAGTTTATTGTAAATGATTATCGTGGATTTGGTGACATTGTGGTGGTGTTATTAAGTGGTGATCCAACCATTGTAATTGGTCTGCCAAAATACATTAACGTAGTAGCATCACCCAAATCCTTTGAAAAATTTCTAAAATAAGATTCAATTTTTTATTTTTTGTTTTAAACGAGAAATCAACCCTTGTTTAAGGGTCATTCTTCTTTTTATCTCATAAGATCCCAATTTGGGTGAGAAGTCGTTTTAGTACCTGCATTGAATCAATCGGCCCACGAATGATGTCTTCAAACTGAATATATACCCCTAGATGTGTGCTGTCCAACCCCATCGATTCAATTAATTCCTGGTCAGCATCTATGTCATAAAAAGCCCAGTTAGCGATTGGTTCATAACGCTGTATAATTTCCAGCCACATAGTTCGCCACTTTTGTTCGTTTTTATTACCAATCATAAAGATGCCAATAGACTTCCCCAAGCAACGTTGTAGTTGTAAAGCTAAAAAGGAATTAACGGGCTCATTTCTCAAAAGAAGTTTTTTAAGACTTTTGCTCATTTTTTCAAAGATATTTAGTAAAGTGTCTTCACGCGTAATAAAATATAACCGATGGATAGCTTCTAAAAGGAAGACATTTTCCTTTAATGGATAAATAGTGTGGGCTTGTAAAAATGTGTTGATGATGTCGTCTTTTTCTAGAAGATGGATGTCTTTAAAAAGATTATTCTGAGTAAAAAACCTTGAAATTGTTTCATCCAGCATTTTTCTGGATAAAATAAGTGTTTTTTTATCAAGATCGACATAATGATGCTTTATAAGACTATAAAGGGTATAGGTATAGTCTGAAAGATATAAGGCGTTTGGTAATTGCACCTTTCTTGGCGTATAAAGGTAATGGGGTAGAAATCCGTGGTTTTCATATGCTTTTTTAATTTTCAAAAGAATGTTTGTTGCCACCTGTCGGTACCATTGGTCTTTTGTGACTAAGTATAAGTCGAAAATGCAATCAGCTGCATAAGAATTCCAATCGGTGACTATAGCATAGTCTTTGAGTGTATAAAAAGTGTTGTTCTTATTAAGACGTAAATATGAACTTGTACAAAAGCCATTTTTGTTTTCATCGTAGAATTTTTTAAATAAGAATGCAAAAAGCCCCTTTGCAAATGAGAGATAGTTATAATCAGCAGTCAACTTGAAAAGCCGTACGTAAATACGTAGCATGTCAATGTTGTGTGCTAGTGTCTGTAAACCAAATTTATAAGGATTGTTATACTTTGCATCGTCAAGCATTTTTGGGTGGTAAAAACCACCCGAAACAATGTCATACAATAAAAGTTCATACAACGCTAAAGTCTCATAGACTAAATGTAACAATGCTTGTGAGTAGGAGCGATGATATAAATAGATAAGGAACTCTATTACACTATTAATTTGGCACAAATCTGACGCTTTAACCGTACTTTTCTTGATATTTTGAAGTTTTTTCATATTATAGTCTAATATACTTTCCAAAAAAGCCTTTTCATGGAATAAATTTGTGTTTATGGGTTTACTTGGTGCGGGTGATAAAGTACAAAACACGTCATAGCTAAGCACTAATCTTGTGGGGGGGTATTTTTCCTCAAAGCCTTCATTTGCCAGTGAAATTGCACTTTTAAGGTTTCGTACTATCTCTTCTTTTGTTGCTTTTATGGATTTTGCAAAAATATAATTGCCATTTTGATTTAGTGCGGCTAAGAATGGTGTATCGCCAAAAGGAAACCGTGCACGATAAGCCATTTCAGTCAGTGGGTTTAGTTTATATAGATGAATACGATCTTCCAGCTTTAATGCTTTTAAAAGTTGTAATAAAATGCTATCAGCATGTGTCGACTCTGGTTCACCTATTGTCTTAAATAAAAAAATGGTAAGTGGTTTTTTTTCCTTGCGGCTTTCTTTTCTCTCTTCGTTATTCATTGAACTCATATTTTACACGATTTTGTCT
>WAPZ01000773.1 GCA_015520535.1 Candidatus Heimdallarchaeota archaeon | reverse complement strand
GTTTAAAGGGAGACTTGTAAAATATGTTTTAAATAAGTCAAGAGTGAAATTTGTACCTCTTGGATGATTAGTGTTGATTTTACAGCAAAAAGCAACTAAATTCAATATAGTCTACAAGCCTCTTTTTGTAGATTTTTATGGTAATCACGTTTTAGTTAGTCGTCTTCCTTTATATTTTTCTTGTCAATTGTTCTAGGAGGCATTGAGGGTAACCTACATCTTTATAAATAAGCGTGAACAAGCTTAGAAATGGGTAGCATGTTAAGAATCACGTGTCATGAATCGATTTGCGGATTGGGTTCGTTATAACTTCACACTACGAGATGAAAATGATATTGGGCGCTATTATTCCTTGTAATACAACATCACACTTAAGGATATTACCGTCGAGACGGGCATCATATTGCTATCCGAACTCTTGAAAATTTCTATTGTATGAGTTACCGGGTGATTGCCTTGGAACAGGTTGCCGTGAACTCTGAGGACTTGATTACGTGTTCGGTCCCGTTGTTCACGAGGTGGTGAAGAAAATTTCCTTGAAAATAGAAATGCGTAAGTTATTGGGATATCAAGAGGGTAGAAGGAAGGTATGAAGACTGCACTTCGTGAATCAATCTTGCGAATTGTTCGGCGAAGATTTTTTTTTCCAGACCTCAATACTCTTACTGTCATGAGAAAAGCCTTGAATTCCTTAAATGATCAGCAATTATTGGTGAATGCCGAAGACATTGAGTTAACAGTATCGTCTCTTGACGAGTTGCTTCACCGTTTAGTCGAACTTGGAGAATCTTCGTGAAAAAAATAATACGAATGTTTTTGCGGTGATCGGTTTTTTCTAGTTCTAGATTCTTCACTATAACGATGTGGGTGTTGTAGTATATCTCTTAGTTATCTGTTCGGACATATAATTGCGAAAAAAAATTAAAGAGGTAGAATAAAAAGCGGAGATGGAGAGGTAATCACGACCCATGTCGGAAAGGCGGCGTATAAGAAGTGAAGCGGAAATTACTCAATTGGTAAAACTCACTTTAGAATCGGAGACTCTTTTATTTCGGGTTTTACATGGGTGGTTTGGGAAAAAACGCCACCAATTTTCGGACGATGGGAGAGGCTTCGATGAGTTGATTGTGTTTTTGGAACATTTAGAATCAAAACTTTTGAATTTGGATGTTCATGCTAATCAGGTTGATTGGATAGTTGTATCGAAACGTGCGCTATTAGCAAATCAATTAGATGTGTTGGAAGGTTATTTCAATTTTTTGAGTGAAGTTGGTCTTGTGGAGGTTGATCGTGCTTCGTATGTTCGTGTGCGTAGGAATGTGGTGCATTTTTTGTTTTTGTGTCGTCAATTTTTTTTGGATTTTGTGGTTGCGGTGGTTGGTCGTCGGTATGTGAAAATTCGGCATGATGAGGAATTGTTGGGTATTTTAGATGAGCTCTTTCAAGCATTTGGGCAAAAAAGTGTCAATTATGTGCGGAAGGTGTTTCTTCAGTTGTTGTTTTTGTATACTTTAGTGCAACACGGATACACAGCTTCTGTTAATGCTAAGTCGCAGCTCCAATCATTGCCCTCAGAGGTTTATTATACCCGTGCACAGTTGTGGGAACGCTGGTTTGATTTTAAGGAAAAATATAATATAGATGAGATTCAGCATACTGTGACATTTAATAGAGCCGATTTTTTGCTTCGTGAAGTGGAACTTTTAGGAATTTCCACGGTGTATGAGCATTGTTCTCGTCATCAAAATCCACGTTTTAGGGGAACTAGAACAAATTGCTATCACATTTCGGTAAAAAAACTTCTTTCTTTAGTAGAGTGGTATTTCAAATATGTACTTCTTTTTAAAGTGTTGAGCGTATGGTTACAGCACGATGAACTGTATGTACCGCTTCATTTTTGGAAAAAAATGGTTACATATGGAATTGACAAAATTGAAGTGCTTAAGGATGCATTGAAAGCCGCATATGTAAGCGCGGCGGCAAGTGAGGAATGGTTGTTAATTATTATACCACGGACATTGGTGGGTGATGATCCGGAGTCCCTTGATGCCATAAGACGAGTCTTAGAAAAGCCAAACACGCTGTTAACGTCATTAATTTATAAAGTTCCGATTACAAATGCGGAAGATGATGCGGTCGTCCGACATATTGATGAAAATGGGGGTCGATTGTACGTGGCGTTGGAGCCGACGATTAATTATTTACCGTTAGCAGTTACTGATCAAAAAAAGTTGTATTTTACGTTAATGACGCGGGAGGAAGAAGTGTATCCGCGTTTATATATTGAAGCTACACATCCGAAGTTTATTCGAGAAATAGTTGAGGAATTTAACCGTTTTCGTGAACAAAACTTAATTTACGAAGCAATCTATGACTATCTTTGGAATGTATATCATTGGTATTATAAAACGGGGTATGTTCAAGCGTTAGATGAAGAAACAGAAGTATGGCTTAAAGAGCATAAATTGTTAAATGAAAAGGGCGAGTTAACAGATTTAGGGAAAATAATTGTGGAAAAACGATTGTATTAAGTTTTTTCTACCTATTTTTTTGCGAGAAGAGTTGATAAATGTGGAGAGGAGTGTTTACAATATTTTTCGTTATGTTTTCATGTTAAATAGTGCGAGTGAACGTGAAGTGTAGCAAATTACGGTGGTATAAAAAGAGGGTAAGGAAAAAGGGAAAATAAATTTGCTTGGCGTATTGGGGTTTTGTCTGTGGGAAGAATCCGTAGTTTAGTAGGAAACTAGGAGATCTTTTCCGTGATATTGGCCTTTTCCTTCCACTACGTAGCGAATTTCAATTTCTTTATCGGGTTCAATTCCATTGATGGTCCATTCTCGGACTTCGCCTTCGTCGGTGGTTTCAATGAGACGTGAAGGATACGTATAATCGTCTTCAGCTAAGGTAAAGTTCGTTGGGATGATATCTCGAAGTGAGATGTTTTGAATTTCCATGTTACTTCTATTTTTAAGGTACAGAATGATTTCGTAGGTGCCGGGTGCGGCTTTGGGGATGATATCCTTGAACCAGGTGAGTCGTCTTCTGAGATGTACGACTTGAATGGTTTCGAGTTTGGCATCAATTGGGATATCGAGTTGTGGTGCGGGTTCAGTTAGAGTGGCATGCGCTAATGGTTGCCCGGAGAGTTCTAAACCAGCGGGAGGTTTTACCATGAGCGCATCGTATTGAAGGACGACGCACGATTGAGGCTCGATTGGGGTGTTGATTTTGCAGATGAGTTTTTTAGTGCTGGTGACGTCAAAGTCTTCGGGTTCAAGAGATAATTGATACATATCTTTAGAGAGGACTGTTTCGGTGTCTTCCTCCAAGCTATCCTTGTGTTTTTTTATTAAAACGGTGATAGAGTCCAGATCTTTGTGTGTCATATATGCTGGGAGTTCGTCTTCAATGACAAGGAAACTAAACGTGACACTGCCGGAATTGCAGACCGAAGTGACTACGGAGAGGGGAGTTTCGCGAAAAGAGGGAAAGACGGTTTGGGAGTAGGATTTTTCGCCGGTACCATAAGCAACTGGGAGTAATTTTTCTTTAACGTTGAGTTTTCCAAGTGATTCACTGATAATTTCGGGTTTAATGGTGTAATTGACCGATTTTTTAAACATGGGAATGTCTTCGGATTGTTTGCTCCATGGTTCGGATTCCCATTTTCCGTTGGCTGGAATAATGACCTCGTTTTCGGAAAATGTTATGTCAAGGTATACGTTGTCGGCATCACTGACATTGATTTTTCGTAATTCGATGGGGAATTCGGAGCGGTTTTCGATGATCAGTTTATTATCCCACATATCGGGTTCTTCATCCCGTTCATCAGATTCAACGTAGATTCGGCAGCGAACATAACCATCGGCACCGAGGACTTTTAATTTGGTGACACGTTCGCCTTTTCCAGAAAAACTAATTTTAGATTGACCGGTCGTGCGAGGATCGATACTATTGACCTCAACTTTTCCACCAATAACACAGACGGCGGTGGTATCTTCGGAAATATCAGAAAGCTCCCATGTCAACTTATTGGATTCAAGATGTGGCGTGCCAAATGTGCATTCTACGATACTGACGTTCTTCATTTCATAAGGAAGTTCTTTTTCAAGAGTGAGTGTATCGAGTGGATTCGTAAAATCAAACTGCAATTTAATTTGAATATTCATTTCATGACCGTATGTGAGCACAGTAGATGGTTCACTGCCATCAGGATTAGTATTGATAATTTCTTGAAATTTGAAAGGAAGTTCTGATGCGTCGGCTTCTTCAACGGTATATTCTTTTTCCCATGCCTCTTGTGGCCCAAGTTCCGGAATTTCCATTTCTGGTGTTAGCTCTTGAATATGGTCGACGTTTTCTAATTTGAGGTCCACATCGAATATACGGTCAGTTTCGCCTAAATTTTTCACTGTGAGTTTTCCATGTTTTTCTAAATCGATGACATCGCCAGTTTGTTCTAGATCACCGGCATATAATTCTTCTACTTTAATAAGAAGTGCATCTTCGCTGGCGGATTCGACTGCAGTCGGAGTAGTGAGATATTCAGTGGTTTCTTCTTCAGTAGGATTTTCCATTAGTTCAGATTTAGGTTTTTCTTTTACTTTTTCATCTCTTTTTTTTCTTCTGAACATTTTTATCACGCTTTTCGGTTGTGATGGTTGAATGTGCTAATTGACATAGTGAAGTTGAAATTAATAAAGTATTCGATATTGTTAATGTTTTCAATAAAAGTCCCATTGGAAGATCGATAACAGCAAAATCTAACCCAAATCTTGAATAGTACGCCGACATAAAATTTAAAAACAAAAAATACATGAGGATAATAC
>WAPZ01000772.1 GCA_015520535.1 Candidatus Heimdallarchaeota archaeon | reverse complement strand
GTTTGAGGATAAATATATACAGGTTCTGGTTCTATGAATTCAAGCATATTTCCGGGATGCCATTTTCCGTCATTGTTCGCGTCGATCAATACTCTTATTTTATATTCTCCGGGTGGAATGTTTTTGAAAACAAAGGATTTTTCATTTTTCACTTCCCTAAATATTGTAAAATCCTTAGTGACGAGCTGCACAATAAAACTTTTGTAATCAGTATCAATAGTCATTTCTTGCGTCCCAAAGTCTTCGGGTTTTAGAAATCTGTAACCGACGGCTTTTGCTTCGCTGGTGTCTTTATCTGCAGAATAAAATGCTCCTGATCCAACATATAATTGAAGCCCTTTGGGTTGAATAGATTTTTTCTCTTTCTTTTTGTCGGCTGCTTGTTGTTTTTTGGGTAGCATATTTTCTTGCCCTGTCTTTACTTTTGCTATGGAATCCTTTCGGTGCTGTAACAATCTTGAAGCTTTAGCCTTCAGTGTGTCTATGAGTACTTTGTCAATAGAGGCAGAAAATGAAAGCTCATCATAATATTTGTTAAAATGAAAAATAGAGTCGGGCACAGGAGTTACAAGTGTGTTGTCGTAGCGGAAAAAAAGACTGTCTGTATTATAGGCAATGACAGGCTTATTAAAATTAATCAAAACTTCAATGTCAGGCTCAATTTCAGATTTGTCAGGTGGTTTTACCTCAAACTTAAACGGCTCGGTTTTTCTTTTGCTGTAGATAAATTTAACAAAAACCGTATCTGAAATTTCTGTGTTAAGGGAATCATAGGCAGTAATCGACACACCGATGCTATCGATCTCGTTTTCAAATGTATTGTAAAAGCGGATGGATTTATTTTCCTTAGCTCTGTTGGCATACAATTGTTTATTGAAGTCAATAGGAAATAATGAAAAATCAGTGATATACTTGTTAAAATTCACATCGAAATATTTACCTGATGTTGTGGCCGAATTAATCTTGAAAGGATTGAGGTCAAGATTAATCAGATAAATATCAAAAGAGAGATTAGCTGTATCAAGCAACAAGGTATCCTTAATAAAGCCGTAAGCCTCATCTTTGGTTTCTAATTTTAGATTTTTATTTGCATCATTGAACGCGTATAAAAAATATCGCCCGTTTTTTATATTCTCAATGAGATATTGTCCGTCCTCGTCAGTTTCGGTGAAGTAGTATGGAGATCCGTTGAAAATTGTCACTGTATCATCAACCCTGTAAAGGCCAACAAGAATGTTTTCAAGCGTGTCGTTAGTAAGAAGTTTTTTTACAATGCCGGAGACAGAAAGAGAGTCAATAAAATTTCCAGTGCTAAATGTAAATTTATTGTCTTTAGTGGGGTTTCCTTCAGTTATATCCTGGATAGATTCACGGAAATTAAGAGTATAAGTCGTACTGTCTTTGAATTCCCCGTCAAAAGTTATTTTTAAAATATTTTTTTTGATGAAATAATCATATTTAAAATCTATTCGTGGGGTTATGATAAGCTGTTCTTTGATCTTTTTAACCTGAATTCTTTCGTTGTATTCAAGAACAATGGTATTACCTTTAAAATTTGTGCTCTTGTTGAATGGGATTGAGTTGATCATAATTGGTGGAATTGAATCCTTGGGCCCGCCTGTAAGAGCCTGGGGGCTGGCGCAAGACATTATCATATAGTAAAAAATGACAATTCCGGTGATTAAAAAAAAGAATCCTCTCATTTGCCGGCAATATAAATTAAACTGGAATAATCAGTGCTTTTTTTAGCGTAAACATTTGATTTATAACCAGTTAAGAAAGATTTAAAGTAATTTGATCGACCTGTTTTATATTTCTCACTTAACAAACTAACATAATAACTGTCCAACTTCATTGGAAGTATTTCTTTAAGTTTAAAGCCATGAATTTTAAGCAATTTTTTCATGCTATCCTGAGAGAAATGGTATAGATGCCTTGGCACGTCATAAGCCGCCCAATACTTACCATAATGCTGAGCATCATAGCTTTTGTGATTTGGTACGGCAATAACAAGTGTTCCTGATTGTTGTAATTTCTTTTTTAATAAGACTACGGTATCATTTAAATCGGGCACATGCTCAAGGACATGCCATAAAGTAATAACATTAACAGGATTGATTTTATACAATTGGTTAAAATCTGAAATGATACCTTCACCCGTCAATTTGGAAGCATGAGTTGCAGCTAATTTTTCCGGTTCATAACCATAAACAGACCACCCGTTTTTTTTACATGTATTTAAGAAATAGCCGGTACCGCATCCAAAATCAAGAATACTCTTTTCGTTTGACAAGCGATTAACAAGATTTAGCTTTTTCCTTAACGTAAAAAAGCGTGCTGTTTTATATAAGACATCCGTGATATTCTGTGTTTTGTCCGAATGAGAAATGTATGAATTTGAGCGATAATATTTTGGAAGGATTTCCTTATCGGGGCGTGGATTTGTAAAAAGGAAAGAACAGTCACTACATCTGACAATCGTAAAGCGTTCATTGCTGATAGTATAGTCCTGGCATATCAAATAATTCCTGAGATTGGCGCCATTGCAGAGCGGACATTTTTCTATCTTTTCAAACATGCTACCTTCCCAAATATACCATAATTACTGAAATGTCTGCTGGAGACACACCACTGATTCTTGAAGCCTGCCCTATGGTTTTTGGACGTATTTTATTGAGTTTTTCCATAGCTTCGGCCGAAAGGGCCCTGATTTTGGTGTAGTCGAAATTCTCCCTGATTTTAAAATTCTCTAACTGATATACTCTGTCAACCAGTTTTTGCTCTTTTTCAATATAACTTTCATAAATACAATTTATTTCTGCCTGTTCAATTTCCTCAGAGGTATATTTCGAGAGATAGTCCTTTAATGAATTACTGAACCCGGATATATCTTCCAATTTTAATTCAGGTCTCTTCAAAAGCTGGTAAACGCTTATTTTTTCCTTTACAACTGAAGAATTGTGTTTTTCAAGATAAGGATTCACTTCATCCGGTGAAAACTTCTTTTGTTTGAGGTCATTGATGAGTTTTTGAATGTTTTGATTCTTGGTTTTTACCCTTTCGAAACGCTCTTCCGAAGCAAGCCCTATCTCGTATCCGGTTTTTGTGAGTCGCAGATCGGCATTGTCCTGGCGCAGTAAAATTCTGTATTCTGCCCTGGAAGTAAACATCCTGTAAGGCTCTTCAGTGCCTTTATTGATCAGATCGTCAATAAGCACGCCGATATATGCTTCACTCCTTTTCAGAATGATTGGTTCCTGGTTTTTTACTTTTCTTGCAGCGTTAATTCCTGCCATAAGCCCCTGACCCCCAGCCTCTTCGTATCCCGTTGTGCCGTTTATTTGTCCGGCGAAGTATAAATTATCAATAAGCTTTGTTTCAAGAGAATAATTGAGTTGTGTAGGCGGGAAATAATCATATTCAATGGCATAACCAGGCCTGAACATTTTAACATTTTCAAATCCTTTGATGCGACGCAAAGCCTTAAATTGAACATCCTCTGGAAGTGATGTTGAAAAACCGTTGACATACACCTCGACGGTATTCCACCCCTCAGGTTCTATGAAAATCTGATGTCTTTCTCTTTCTGCAAAACGGTTCAGCTTATCCTCAATGGAAGGGCAGTATCTTGGTCCGACACCTTTAATGCGGCCGGTAAACAAAGGAGATTGTTCAAATCCGGTTTTGAGGATATCATGTACAGCAGAATTTGTGTATGTGATGTAACAGCTTCTCTGTTCTTGTAGTACGTTTGTATCGAGAAAAGAAAAATTTCCCGGATTTTCATCTCCTTTTTGTTCTTCAAGGATGCTGTAATTAATAGTTCGGCCGTCAACCCTCGGTGGTGTACCGGTTTTCATCCTGCCGGCTTCAAAGCCTAACTCTACAAGTTGCTCGGTCAGACCGGTTGCAGCAACCTCAGCCGTCCTGCCACCACCGAATTTTTTTTCTCCGATATGAATGATACCGTTAAGAAAGGTGCCGTTGGTTAAAACGACGGTTTTTCCCTTTATTTCGAAACCAAGCTGTGTTTTTACTCCGAAAACGCGTTTATCCTTGACCAAAACCCCAACCACCATATCCTGCCACATATCAATGTTTGGATTTGCTTCAAGCACTTCCCGCCATGTGATTGAAAACAACATTCTATCGTTTTGTGTTCTTGGGCTCCACATCGCCGGTCCTTTTGACTTGTTAAGCATCCTGAACTGTATCATGGATTTATCAGACACAATACCGGACATGCCACCCAAAGCATCTATCTCACGAACTATTTGTCCTTTGGCGATACCACCCATAGCCGGGTTGCATGACATTTGAGCGATTGTCATCATATTCATGGTGACAAGAAGAACTCTTGATCCCAAGGTGGCTGCGGCATGGGCAGCTTCGCAACCAGCATGGCCGGCACCAACAACAATCACGTCATATTCAGGAAACATAATTAGTAATGGTTAGTGTTCCACGTGGAACAATATAATTATTCATCAAAAAGTTCCACATGGAACATCGCATCAATAATTAAGGGCGCAAATTTAACCAATGATTTTCTGTTTTTCTCATTTCATCCTTTTCCTTCTCCGATTTATCATTAAATCCCAAAAGATGTAAAACGCCATGTACAATCACCCTGTGAAGCTCTTCTTCAAAACCCACGTTCAATTTTTTTGCGTTTTCTTTTACTCGATCAACACTTATAAAAACATCCCCTTCTATAACATTCTGTTCGGTTGAATTATCGAAGGTTATGATATCAGTATAACTGTCATGTGCGAGATAGGTTTTGTTGATGCTGTGTAAATAATTGTCGGATGAAAAAATGAAGTTGAGCGCAGACAGTTTTCGGTCGTAATGTTTGATTACTTTATCGAGCCACGATCTGATTCGGGTTTTTCCTTTTGGTGTAAAAGTTGTGTCTTCTGAAAAAAACTGAATTTTTTCCATTCAACCCATGTAAAACGAAAGTTTAACAAGGCTCCCGTTGTTGAGGAAATTCACTTCATCTGAGAGATGTTTCATAAGAAAAATGCCCCTGCCCGAGGGTTTGTCCAAATTTTCCGGAGCCGTAGGATCAGGTAGGTTTTTGTAATCAAAGCCGGTCCCCTCGTCTTTTATTTCGAAATGGATAACATTTTCGTTCAACGTAAGGCTTAGGGTAACATTTTTTGTCTTATCGTTTTTGTTGCCGTGCATGATGGCATTGTTTACCGATTCTGTCACAGCAATCATGATATTACCATATATGTCATCATCAAGATTAAACTTTTCTTTGGCGTTATCGATAAAACTTTCAATAATCCTGATGTTCTCTGTGATTGATGGTATAATAATTTTTATCGTATCCATTATATTAACTGCCTAATCGCTTAAAATACTCATTAACTTCTTTTTTATAATAAGGATTCAGTTTTGGAGGCACTGTTTTTAACAGTTCTATTTCCTTTTCCTTGGCTTTGATATATTCTTTAAAAGCATCAGGAATCTGTTGCTCATACTTTTTAGCTCGCTCACCTTCTCTCTCATCATCGAGTTCTCGTTCTTTTTCAGCGTTCTCCGCTTCCAGCAATCTGGTCACAATTTCTTTCTGACGCTCGATAAGTTGTTGTGTCAAACGCTTGTTTACAAGGTCCAATTCGCTAAGTTCCATTTTTTCCTCTATGTCATCCAACGAGTTTCCCGATTTTCCGTTGGAATTTTTTTCCATTTCTTCCATCATCTCCCCCATCATTTGTCTGATCCGTTCCTGTTCAGCAGCCATTTTAGCCAATTCTTCCGATAATTGTCTGCCGGTTTTTCCGCTTTTTTTAAGTTGTTGAATTTTCTCGGATAGTTGTTGCTGCAGTTCCGAGAGGCTGGGAACTCGTGCATTTTGAGGTTGTCCGCCTCCCATACCCATGGCGTTCATCATTTGGGTCATCACATCATCGAGCATCAGAGCGAGGTCATTCATGGTTTTCATGGCATATTGTTGTTTGCCAAGCGATTCTCCTTTGTTTCGTTCCCTAATTGCTTCTACGGATTCGTCGAGATATCTGTTCATTTCATCTACCTTTCTTGTCACAAATGACTGAATTCTGAAGTCTTCTTTTGAAAGTGAAATGAGACTGTCCTGGAGCACTTTTGCATCATCCTTGATTTTCAATTGCTTTTCTGACAATTGCAGAAATCTCGGATCACTTTGATGTACTTTTCTGAATTCTTTCATAATGCTCTCCTGCTCAAAGGACAACTTGATCAAATTGTCCATGATATCTCTTAACTGGTTGAAATTCAGATTTATAGAAGATTGCATCATCATACTTTGCATGGATTGGAGCTTGTCAGACAGCTTTTTCAATTGCTGGCTGGCCCCTTGCTGCGCCTTCCCGGCTTTCTTTTTATTATTCTTTTGCAGATTCTCGGAGGCCTGCTTTTGAGATTCTTCAATAGATTTTAATTCCTCCGAAACATCAGGCAAAGGTTTAGGATGAGCAAGATCCTGGTTGAGTTGCTGCATGTTTTTCAGTTCATTTTTTAAACCCTCAAACTC
>WAPZ01000771.1 GCA_015520535.1 Candidatus Heimdallarchaeota archaeon | reverse complement strand
TTGTCGTCCACACCGTCAATGAAGCCTATACCTCCCAAACCTGCAGCCGGTGTGGCTACCGCGCCCGCACCAATCGACGCCAGCGCGGCTGGTTCCACTGCCAAAAATGCAACTTCCAACTCAATGCCGATGTTAATGCGGCACGCAATATTTTATGGCGCGTAATCCCGTCTTCTCGGCGCAACCTGCGCCAGAATGGGGATAGTGGGCTGGGCTACCCGTGGCGCGTGTCCGTGTGGAAAGGCTTCCGACCAGAAAGCCTTTCATTAAACACACGGGCACCTGCCTAAACCTCCGCCTCCGAAATTCTTGTGGAATTTCGGAAAAGCCTACCCATAAAGAGCTTTAAAAGCTTGTTGAACGTCATATAAGGAAGAATAATAAGGAACTTTATGTTGAGTTGCGATTTCAACCGCGGGGTCGGGTGTTGCTGAACTAAACCACGCAAGGATGATGGGTTTTTTGATGGGAGATTCTTTAAGGGCGTCGATCACACCCTGCACGTGTTCAGTAGGAGTCATGCCAAGAAACGTGGGAACAACGCATACGACAGCAAGGGCGCCAACATTCGGGTCTTGAAGGAGTAATTCGGTAGCTTTTTTGTAGTCGTCACCGCGCGCGCTGGCAATGAGGTCTAAGGGATTATTTGGCCGAACAAGTGGTGGAAAGTATTTTTTGATTCGTTCAATGGTGGTAGAGTGATAGTTTTCGACAAGTGGAACATGAGCTTCATCAAGCAGATCAGCTAAAAGAACTGCGGGTCCACCCGCATTAGTAATGATAGCTGTGCCTTTTTTTTCGGAAGTAATAAATTGTGAAGAAAAGGTTGCCGTCATTGAAAGTGTCTGAAGTTGAGAGATGAACTGCTGTTCATCACTAACGAGGAGAACATTAGAAAGCGAGCCAAAGATGCTTTTGAACATTTGATGGCTAGTGGAAAGGCTTCCGGTGTGACTGAGAGCACTTTTTTGACCGGCGGTCGTGCGTCCACCTTTTAAGATAATGACGGGTTTTTGAAGATGTCGAATGGTGTAATAAAGTTCCCGTCCTTGTTTCATGGTTTCAGCATAAATACCGATATGAGTGGTCGTGGAATCGTGAGCAAAATATTGGAGAAAGTCAGTAAATTGGAGGTCAGCCGCGTTCCCAAGGTTTACAAACTTATTGAGCCCTAGGTTATAATGGAGAATTCGATAAAGAGTAAGAGCACCAAAAGAACCGCTTTGTGTAAGTAAGCTAATAGGGCCATGTGGAAAGTTTCCCGTGAGAAAAGAGGCATTTAACGGTAATGAAAGATTAAAATATCCGACGCAGTTGGGCCCAATAAGGCGCATGCCATATTGATGGATTTTTTCCACTAATTGTTGTTCGAGTTGTTTACCTTTTTCATCAGATTCGCCAAATCCCGCTGTAATAACGACCACAAATTTGGCGTTAGATTCAGCAGCTTCGTCAATAAGCGAGAGGACCGTATTCCGCGGTGTAGCGATAAGAACGACATCCACAGGAGACGGTAATTCTTTGAGAGAGCTATAGAAAGATTGGGGTTGCGTTTGTGCTTCCTTACGATTGACCAAATAAAGGGTTGGTGGTGTAGAGGCGTGTTGAATGGTGTGCTGAATATTGTGTGTGATTTCATACCCTAATTTGAGGGGGTTTTTTGAGGCACCTACAATGGCTATAGCAGTCGGATTAAAAAGTAACTCTAAAGACGTCATACACTCACCTACTGTGTGGCTGTTAGACAGCGATTTTTGAGCAATTTTAAGTGTTATTTTTTTCTCTCAAAAATGATAACGTTTTTTTGGAATGTATGGAGATAATAAAGAAGAACTGCGGAAAAGATCGGGGATGCTGCAGAATTTTTAGAAGGAAAAAATAAAAATTAACAAAAGAAACTGGTAAATTGAAAGAAAAAAGAAATTTTTAGTTCACACAAAAAATTAGAGCAAAACAGATAGGTTTGAGGGCGAGCATCGACACTACAAGCCTAAGACTTGGGTATTTGCTCAAAAATATATCTATAAATGTTAATTTGCCGACAATAGTCTCCACTTCGGAGATTATTGTTATTAACTTGAATCGAGGCTGAAGTACACAGTGGAAATAGAAATAATTGAAAAAGATGAATATAATTTAAAATTTTTATTAAAGGGTGTTAGTCCAGCGTTTGCCAATGCTTTACGCCGCGTAATTTTAGCTGAAGTTCCAACAATGGCAATTAAAGAGGTTATTTTCTTAGAAAACAATACCGCACTATACGATGAAATCTTAGCACATCGTTTAGGTCTCATTCCACTAAAAACAGACATTGATCGTTTTAATCTCCCCTCAGAATGCGAATGCGGTGGTACTGGTTGCTCATTGTGTGAAATCACACTAACGCTAGAGAAAGAGGCTACTGAAGATCATGAAATTCTTTACAGCGGTGATTTACAATCGTTAGATCCAGGGACGGAGCCCGTCCATAAAGATATTCCAATTGTAACCATGCTTCGCGGACAACGTGTGTTGATTGAAGCCAATGCCAGTTTAGGACAAGGCAAAGATCATGCAAAGTGGCAACCTGTGTCCACAGTCGCGTATAAATATGTCCCCCATGTAGAATTTGACCAAGAAAAATGCACGTATTGTCATGAATGTGCGGACAAATGTCCACGAAACATTATTAAAATAGAAAATGACGAAAAAATCTATGTAACAGACAACCTTGAATGCATTTTATGTCAATTATGCGTAGAAGTGTGTGAAGACGACGCTGTTGAGGTAAAGACAACCGGCGATGAATTTTTGTTCAAAGTAGAATCCACAGGTGCTTTACCGGCAGAAAAAATAGTTACAAAAGCCATAGAAATTTTAGAAAGAAAAAGCGAAGAATTTTTGAGCGAAATTGCATTGATCGCATAAACCTAACATACGCCAACAACAAAATTCATGCCTAATCATTTGGCTATAAAACTCCCGGGTGTACCGATGACCGAACCGTCTGAAAGAAATAAGGACAACCACCCAACCAAATAAAGAAAGAAAGAAAAATCGAGGGACCCAGTGTCGAGTCCCACACCCGATGAGGGTCGAATCAAACCTGGCAATCCAAGATTGTCTAGGTTTGAAGCGACACTGTAATTAGATAAATTAAATCAAAAATAAAAGAAATTATATGAAAAAAGCAAAAAAACGGAATTTCACGGTATCGCCACTCTCATAAGCAATAAATTAATCAAATATTTCAGAACTAGAGAGAAAAAGACGTAAATGGATGTACTAATCATTAATGGCGATGCCGTAAGTCAGAAATCTGGCGAGGCATCAAATATGAGAAAAAAAAGAAGCTTTACCAATCCAAACTTAGAAGTAACGCTGCGTTTTTTGAAATTAGCAGCAAACCAGAATAATGCAGCGATATGGGATGATGTTGCCGAATATTTATCCCGACCGCGCCGCAAAAGAGCGGAAGTAAATTTGTATAAGATAGCTAAGTTAACTAAAGAAAATGAAACCGTCGTGGTTCCAGGAAAAGTATTGGCAAATGGTACCTTAGACAAAAAAGTGACCGTGGCAGCATGGGCCTTCTCAGAGATGGCAAAGAACAAAATTGAAGACGCCGGCGGACGTGCGATCACATTATTTCAATTAGTAGAAGAAAATCCAAAGGGTTCACGGGTGAAAATAATTCTTTAGCGGCACACCCGTCAAAGAAACAACAGACAAAAGATGTTGGTGAAGAAAATGAAGACAAAAAGCAAAAATCAAATAGAAATACCTCAACATTTGATAATAAATGGCGAAAATAAAGTTCTTGGACGACTGGCAAGCGTCGTTGCGAAGAAATTATTAAACGGGTATACCATCGAAATTGTGAATGCAGAGAAATGTGTAATATCTGGGAACAAAAAATCAATTGTGACCCGCTATCGACAACGCACTAAAATAAGAACAAAAAGTAACCCTCGACGCGGGCCATTTCATCCACATCGCGCTGATTTAATTGTCAAAAGAACAATTCGTGGAATGTTACCAAGAAAGAAAGCAAAAGGTATCGAAGCCTATCGACGTTTACGTGTATATCGTGGAATACCAGAACACATCAAACCAGAACAAATTACAGAACTTACAGAAGTCCCATCAGCAGATAAATTCAACTATCGACTCTTAACCGTGGAAGAATTGGAAAAACGCTTATAAATATAGAAGTGAGTAGGTGAAAAACATGAAAACAATACTTACCTCAGGAAAAAGAAAAACGGCAATCGCTCGTGCAGTCACGAAAAAAGGAAAAGGACGCGTTACCATTAATGGTCGACCATTAGAAATTATTGAACCAGAATTTATTCGCGTGCGTATCTCAGAACCGTTACTCCTAGCAGGACCCGATATTGTAAATGACATTGATATCAAGGTTAAAGTACGTGGTGGCGGCTTTATGGGGCAAGCTGAAGCCGCACGAACAGCTATTGCACGTGCACTGTTGAAGTGGACCGAAGATCATGCACTATATGAAAAGTTTATCAATTATGATCGTCACATGGTTGTCGGTGATGTTCGTCGGCGAGAACCCAAGAAATGGGGCGGACGTGGCGCGCGTTCACGCTTCACAAAGAGCTATCGTTAAAATCTTATGAAAAAGCCCAGTACTCTTCGAGTGCTTTTTTTGTAGCATCGAACAATGTTTTATTCATTCCTTTTATTTTCTTATTTTCTGGAATAAATCGCTCTTTTTTTCCAATATAAGGGCTAATATATTCTCCAAAAAGTTTGCCTAAATCCGATATAGCATAGCCGCCCTCTAACATATGCGCAATCGGAATTTTACCATTTTTTGCAATGTCATAATAAATAAACTCGCCAATCATTCTGTATCCATTCGTATCTAGAGCCAGAATGCCAATAGGATCGTGTTTATAGGCATCAAATCCAATAGACACCAAAATAAAATCCGGACGAAAGTCTGAGACGATCGGCAAAATAAGATGCTCGTATGCATACCAATAATCAGAGGCATCAGAATGCGGTGCTAATGGAATGGCTACATTAAATCCTTGCCCATCTTTAGCGCCGATTTCATGCGAATATCCCGTGGTAAAAGGATATGCGTATTGTGGATTGGCATGTGTTGAAATATACAGCACGTTTGGGTTCGTATAAAAAATATCAGCTGTGCCATTACCATAATGATGATCTGGATCAATAATAAGAACACGTTGTGCTTTTTTGTTTTTTAATAGCCACTGAGCTGCAATCGCTACGTTGTTGAAATAACAAAAACCCATGGCAGCATTACGTGTAGCATGATGCCCGGGAGGGCGTACCAAACCAAAATAATGATGCCTTGCTGAAGCTTTTTGAACTGCATCCAATGCTACTTTTACCGCTTTTAAACTCGCGGGATAGGTAAACTGATTAGTTCCAGTGTCCGGTGTAAAATAAAAAGGTCTTTTCTGGGTGAGCTCCATCTTTTCCAATAATTCCTTCGAGTGAACCAAAAGAATGTCTTCTATTGAAGCGGTTTCTGTGGTCACATGCAAATTATCGGAAAGCCCATTTTTTTGGATCCATTTTTCAATTTCAATAATTCTTTGCGCATTTTCCGGGTGATTATATCCTGGAGAGTGTTTTTTCGCAAAATCATGTGTTAAAATATCTAATTTTGCCGTCGACATTGTTCCTCGGCAGCTCTATGAAGAAGAACAATTTAAAAATGTTTACATGACTAAAAAACGAAAAGAAAAAAGCAAAAAAATAGTTTTAGCTCGATATTAGGGGATTTACAATGAATCTTTTATTAAATCAGCTAAATCCCAAGGCTTTTCAGCGACTGTAGCACCGACTTCAGTCAAAGCTTTTATTTTTCCTTGTGCCGTGCCAAAATCACCAGAGATAATTGCACCGGCATGTCCCATTCGCTTTCCTTTTGGCGCTGATTTCCCAGCAATATAAGCAAAAATTGGTTTTGACATACCCTTGATGAATTCAGCGGCACGTTCTTCTTCATCACCGCCAATTTCACCGATTAATACCACGGCTTTTGTTTGTGGATCTTTTTCAAAGAATTCTAAGGCTTCAACAAATGAAGTGCCACGGACGGGGTCACCACCAATACCGACATAACTGCTGACACCGATTCCATTAACGTCTAAGGATTTCACTATTTCATAAGAAAGTGTTCCGCTTTTTGTAACCACACCGACGTTACCATAATGTGCAAGATCACTTGGCATAATGCCAAGTTTAATATTTTCCGGCACCATCATTCCTGGCGTGTTTGGCCCGACAATGTGAATTCCTTTTTTAATAGCCTCTTGAACCACACGTAAGGTATCAAGAACGGGAATGTTTTCCGTAATAACCACAATGGTAGATATATTGGCATCTAGGCTTTCTTTAATTGCACTATAACAAAAGCGTGCAGGAACAAAAATGATAGAGGCATCAATATCATGCTCTTGCGTTGCATCAGCCACCGTATTATAAACGGGAACACCGTGAACCTCTTGTCCACCTTTTTTTGGAGTCACACCAGCTACTATTTTAGTTCCATAATCCAACATCAATTTCGTATGAAATGAACCTTGTTTACCGGTTATACCTTGAACAACCACTTTTGTGTCTTTAGTAATATACATCTTTCATGCAGCCTCCACAATTGATTTTATCTTATCTACAGCATCCATCATATCACGATAGGCGCTAATTCCCGCCTTAGAAAGGATTTCCACGCCTTCTTTTTCCTTAGTTCCCGTTAGTCGAATAACTAATGGGGGGATATCTTGTCCTTTAAAAGACTCTAGTGCTTGTAATACACCGTTAGCCACTACATCACAACGAGTAATACCGCCAAATATATTAATAAGGATGGCTTTCGGCTTTAATTTGAATAACAGACTTAACGCTTTATAAACGCGTTCAGCACTTGCGCCACCACCAACATCCAAGAAATTTGCGGGTTTAAGACCCGCATCAGACAACAAATCCAATAATGCCATTGTAAGTCCTGCACCATTAGCTAAAATGCCAATTTCTCCTTCGAGTGGAACATAAGAAAAGCCAGCTTCAGCGGCTAGTTTTTCCAATTCCGTAAGCTTCTTTTCTTTTAATTTTTGTATGAGTGGCTGACGATACGCAGCATTATCATCCAATATCATTTTCCCATCAACAGCTAACATGCCGTTATCTGTCTTCACCAACGGATTAATTTCTGTTAATTGTGAATCATATTTCAGTGTAATTTCCCACAACTTGTAGAGAATGTCTGCCGCTTGCGCTTGATATTCGTTCTCCAGTCCAAGCCACGCCGCTACCTCTGTGCATACGTCTTTAGAAAGATTTTCAAGAGGCACTTCAATCTTTTTAATCGCCTCAGGTCGCTCTTTTGCAACTTCCTCAATATCAATGCCCCCTTCAGCTGAAGCAATGAGAAGTAAACGCCTCCCAGTACCATCTAAAGCAATGGAAGCATAATATTCATGCAAAATCTTTGCCATCCCTTCAACTAAAAGAACCTCAGCTTGGTAACCTGCCACCTTTTTTGCAAAAATTTCCTCCGCTACTTGAACGGCTTCGTCTAAATTTTGTGCGGTTTTTATTAAACCAGCCTTTTTGCGACTCCCAATTGGCACCTGAGCCTTAATGATGACGGGGAAGTTCGCAGAACTCAATTTATCGTGAAGATTATCTCCACGATGAAGTATAATACTATCTGGAACAGGTATTCCATTTTCTCGGAACAATTGCTTGCTTTCGTACTCAAGCATCCTCATATACTAATCCTCCATCTATAGTTCAGTTAAAAATCTGCTTAACCTTGCGTTTTAGAAATTACTCGCATAGTAATAATGGTTTATAAAAGATACAACCAAAAAAAACAAAAAAAATATTCTATTTGAGTTTTTGGTTGATTTTAAGCTTGGATAATTCATAAAATAATCCAATATCCCATCTACACTGCGTTGTATGAAAAAACAGAGAAAATATTAGATCATGATTAAAACAAAATGACATATACTGGAAAATTTATGATTTAAACCATTAAAAGCAACTAAATCACTTTCAGCGATTGGTTATTGTTTTTTTTCCGTTATAATTAGCCTGTTCTGAAGGATTGAGAAGATATTCGTCTCTTCTTGCCTCGATGCGTTTCAATTGAAAAATTGCCTAGCTCGATTTTATTTCAAAGTCTATGGCTTCAAAGACCGAAAAATCAAGCACTACTTCAACTATATCCGTGCAATATTCCAAAATTCGGTTGAAATGTTCTTGTGTAAGTTCATTGTTCCGTTCTTCTAGTTGTTTCTTCTTCCATTGTTGCATCAATGTGTTTTTTCTGTTAAGAATTTCCATAGAATGTTCAATTTTTTTATTTAAAACCAGAATCATTGTTTTTTGAACCACATCTTTTGCGTGTTTCACTTTTTCTATGACATCAGAAGCATTGAAGTCAGATTTTGACAACAGGTTACCAATGGAAACGACGTGATCAGCAATCCGTTCTACATATCTTATTACCAATAAATAATGAAGACCTTCGACTGCCGTTATTTGGTTCCCATTTGAACTTATTTGTGGCGCAACTAAAATTTTTCTGGTGTATCTCTCCATTAAAAGGCGAAATCGATCGATTTCATCATCTCGACGGGCTAAAGAACGCAGATTTTCGTATTCATTCCGTTCTAACGATTTTACTATTAAATCTAACATACGTAGCGTGTTTTCGAAAGCGCGCTTTAGGAGAAAATTCACAGAAATGGGTTCTGTTATAGACTGAAGTTCAATTAAATGATCTTCTTCATGAACAATCTCAAAACCAAACATCTGTCGAATGATCTCGGAAATTAGATCACGAAATGGGATGGAAATTAAATCGTGCTTGCTTTCAAGGCGTATTTTATCAGCACCGCTCACATAAGCTGCTATAATTATTTTTTGTAAATAATCTGGGTTTTTTTCAATTAGATCCAGATTAATGGTATATGTTTGCACAAAAGATTGATTCGTTAATTTTGGTGATCGAAGTAGCAGGCCAAACGGCGTTTGATCGATCAAAATCTCCGCATTTTCATTTGGTAGGTTCTGTTCGCACCATTCCTTCGGTAAATAAAGAAAATATGAGCCTTTTATGGTATGGACTTTTCTTTTCAATGAAATCACACATGCTTTTTTCAATCTTTCGTTAATTGATTTAAATGTGAGAAATTACCGATCACTATGCTGCTTTTTTCGTTAAAACCTTTGAATTTCCTTTTACATAAATGACTCCATTCATCGATTTTTTATGTTATCATGGCTAGCGTGAACAAAAATCGGCGTTTAAAGGCAAGAAAAAGAAAAAATAAAGGATAAAACAAATGTCATTGAATTAATTTATTAGCCAAAACGCCCATTAATATAGGCTTCCGTTTGCGGGTGCTTTGGTCGTTCGAATATGTTAGCACTCCAATCATATTCGATCAAATGTCCATTGTAGAAAAATGCGGTTTGGTCTGCAATTCTAGCGGCTTGGCTAAGAGAATGGGTAACTATAACCACTGTATAATCACGGCTTAATTCAACAATTAATTTTTCGACACGATTGGCTGAGATAGGGTCTAAATTAGATGTTGGTTCATCAAAGAGGATGATTTCTGGGAAAACAGCTATGGCACGAGCAATGCACAGTCGCTGTTGCTGCCCACCAGAGAGTTCCGTTCCCGATTTATCAAGATTATCTCCAAGTTCATTCAAAAGACCAACGCGATCTAATGCCCAATGAACTAAGTCTGTAAGTTCATCTTTTGTCAAGGGCATTTTGTGAATTCGAGGACCATATGCTACATTATCAAATATACTCATTGGAAATGCCGTAGGACGTTGAAAAATCATACCAACTTTTGTTCGGAGCTCAATTAAATCTATTTTATCTGAATATATGTCAGTTCCACTCACAACGACGGAACCGTCAGCACGAGCACCTGAAATAGTATCATTCATTCTATTAATCGAGCGCAATAACGTGGATTTTCCACACCCCGAGGGACCAATAACCGCTGTGATACTATTTTTTGGTATACGCATCGAGATATCAAATAACACTTGTTTCGTGCCATAATAGAAATTAAAATTTTTAAATTCAACTGCAGTATTCTCTTCGGCAACTTCAAATTCTGGTAACTCAATAGTTTCACTCATTTGTTCTTCAGCTCTTGAATACTTATATTTAAAATTGAGTTCTTTCTTGATCATCATTTTAACTCCACCGTTTCGTTTTATTTAATTTACTAATTACCAAATCTCAATTCTATTCTTTAAAGTAAGAAGAATTGATGGTTAGGAAAATGTTTTTCTATATTTTTCTCTTAAAATAGTGCCAACAAGCATTAACACCAATGCCAGCACCAATAATACCGTTGCTGCACCAAAAGCCCAAAGTTCGGCGCGTGGATCTGTGTTGAATCGGGATTGCACATATACAACGTATGGCAGCATATTGACGCCTTCGTTAAACAGCGATGTTGGGAACATGGATGAGACGTCGACCGCGACTGTCAGTAAAATAGGCGCAGTTTCGCCAAAAACTCGGGCGATACCAAAGATGTATGATGTTATCAAGCCGGGAATGGCATTTGGAAGCACCTGATATCGAATGGTCTCCCAACGCGTGGCACCTAAAGCAATGCTCGCATCCCGAAGGTCTTTGGGTACTTGCTCTAACGCTTCAGTGGCCGCTGTTATCGTAATGGGTAGCATCATAATAGTGAGGGTTGCCGCACCGGAAAGTACAGAGAGCCCCCAACCAAATGTTAAGACAAACAAACCATATCCAAATAGTCCAACAACAATGGATGGGACAGATGCTAAACTGGCTAAAGAATTTTGGATCCATGCCCTAATTTTACTTTCTTTTGGTGCAATTTCAGCTAAATAAACTGCAGTAACGGTGGAAATAATGATCGAAAATACCATAGCGACCGTGACAACAATGAAACTTCCAATTATGGCGGGTAGAATCCCATAATCCGTCACCAGTTTAAGCTGGGTGTAATCAAAATGTGAAGTTCTTCCTTTCAAAAGAAAATTCGGGTTTGTGACTGCTGTCCAGCCATTATAAAACACGTATGTTAATATCAGAGCGGTGATACCAATAAATATAGCAATTGCCATTCCAAATGCCAATTGAATCAATGTATCAAAGCTTCTTCGCGTTTTAATCGATTTTCTCATCCTTTGTGCTAATGTTCTCCCATTTTTTTTCCAATTGATAGAATTTCCACTTTTAGGAGCTGTTTTGGCGATATAAAATAATTTTGCCCATTGTAAAAGTCGATAAGGAACAAATATTGGAAATAACACAAAGAAAGCCACTATTTGTGCAGTTTTTTGACTTTTATTAATAAATCGTGCAAAAGTCATGGTTACAAAGGACATAATCAATAATATGAGTCCAATGGCAAATAAGATATGGTATTCAGCTGCACCAAACACAGCGTTTTGTATTTCCAAAGCAATGACAGCTGGCATGGCATAGAATGCAGCAAACGGGTCAAAAAGTCTATCCGGAAGACTTGGTGAGTTACCGCCGACCATCAACACCACCATTGTCTCACCAAACGCACGGGCATACGCCAAAATGATACCCGCAATAATACCGGATTTAGAATATGGAAGCACCACATTTCGGATGGCCTCCCATTTTGTTGACCCCATAGAAAGTGCGGCGTCAGTAAGGCTTTTTGGAGTGTTTTCTAGTGCATCTATGGCCAGTGAAGTTATAAATGGCGTTACCATAACAGCAAGGATGATTGCTGCTGTTAAAACGACTCTTCCAGATGAAAGATGGAACAAATCGCGAATAAAGACCGTCATAAAAGTAATGGCAAATAATCCCATTACCACACTAGGAATTGCCGCTGTAATCTCTAATAGAGGCCTTAGTATTTGTCGCATTCTGTTCGGCGCATAATAAACCAAAAATATTGCCCCACCTACACCAAAAGGCAATGAGATTATTAATGATAAAAAGGATATATACAAAGATGAATAGATTATTCCTATAGCCCCATAATGAGCTGTTGGATCTTGAAATGAGTTACTAGTTGACCATCTATCACTGGTAAACAATTCAATTAATATATTCGGGCGCAATAGTGCTGGTAATGCTTCACGGATAACATATAACAAAATACCAGCAAAAATTATCACACTTGTTATAGAAAAGACCAAAAAAAACGATGTAATGAACCAATCAATCTTTTTACGCCGCATAATTGCCGTTTTGTCAATTTCACTCTTTACATTTTTATAGGAAATCATTGTCTTTCACTTTCTTTCGTCATCAAGGGACTTAAAACACCTCATTTCACTTCTTAAAGCATTATGATGAAATAAGTGAGTATTTTTGGTGTATTTGAAAGAAATTCGTATAATTCATTTCTTATATCTTCAAGTGCTCAACACACTCGCTCAATTTTGAATCTTGTCCTTAGAAATCAAAGATTTCTAATCTTCCATAGAATACCTCAGAAATCTATGGTCACTTATGAAAACAATCTTTTCATCGAAATCTTTGGCTTAACTACTTAAACTAACGGATCTAAACGTAAAATGAAAGCAAAAAAGGCAAAAAGCAAAAAAAAACACAACAACTTGCCTTAAACTAGTAAAAAAGAAACTTGAGCGGATATGATATGAAAACGAGTAAACAAATCGTTGTAATAACAATATTTTTCTTGGCAATCACCTCTCAACTATTAGTTTTGGGAACGACTGCAAAGCCAAACGAAATTGAAAAAGGAACTTTAAAAGTACATGGATCGAACACCTTATTTCCAGTAACAAATTCCTTAGGACAACTATATGAAGAAGTACACCCCGGTGTTACAGTAGAGGGCGGTGGCGAAGGTTCTTCAGTTGGGATTAAACAACTTATTGATGGTGAAATAGATGTCGCTGCTGCATCACGAGAACCAAAAGAAAGTGAATATAATTTGGCAACGCAAAAAGGCGTGAATTTAACCCTTAACTATGTGGGGCTGGACGGACTTGCAATATTTGTCAACCCAGCAAATCCCGTTTCTCGAATGACGACAGACCAAATTACAAATATTTATAACGCCACAACCTTATACTGGGAAGATATTGACAATAGTATAGATTGGAATGCTGTATTAGGAAATGTAGGAAAGGATTCTACTGGAAAACACAGAATTAAAGTAATTGAACGTGACAAAAACTCCGGAACCCATGGATATTTCAATGAATTCTTCCTAGAAGACAATGAAGTCCCAGCAGATAGGCTTGGAAACGCCTATTATGCTGCCTATCAGTCAACCAAAGATCTCGTTGATGCCGTGAACGAAGAAAAAAATGCCATTGGCTACGGTGGAGTTGCATATTTAATCGCAGATGTTGAAAAAGTCGCCAACGGAGAAAATCCAGCTACAGTAAGACCCTTAAAAATTGCCAAAAGCGGTTCTACAGCCTATGAATTACCAACTAAAGATAATATTAAAAGTGGTGCCTATCCCGTTGCACGTCCACTCTTTTACATCACTAATGGAAAACCTGATCCCGCCACTGCAGAAGGAGCGTGGATTACTCTTGCCCAAAGCAAAGAAGGACAAGCAATCGTCGAACAAGTTGGATATGTCGCATACTTTGATAACCCAAAACCATATTCTGAAGTCCAACAATTCAAAGGATATAAAGAAAACGCTTCGTCAGATGGTTTTCAAGCCTTGCCTTTCGTAATAGCACTCATCGGAGTCGCAGTATTATATATACATAAAAAAAGAAAACAAACTTAATTTTCTTTCTTCTTTTCCCTAATTCTTACCTATTTTTCGTTTAAAGGAAAAAATAGATAAGAACGACACAAAATATTTTTGAAATTCCGATTTTCCGTTATCTTACCCATAGTGACGCCAATTAGCTGTACATACTGACTCATTTATCGAAAAAGAGATTTTTGAACTGTATTGAACTACATACCGACTCTTTTTTGCTATGCAGGAGGGTGGCGCTGGGGGTGGGATTCGAACCCACGCGCTCTTTCGAGCACCGGTTTTCTAGTCCGTAGATTACAAAAAGCTCCAGACCGGCGCCGTAACCACTTGGCTACCCCAGCATGCCAAGAAATCGGCGGTTTTCACCATGAAACCTTTACTAATCAAACCTTTATAAAGAATACGTTTTTCAGTGTCCATCAACTAAAAAGAAAAGTACTAAAGCAAAACATGTCATCCAGTCAAATTTTTACTTTTAAGACTAAAATTTACTCTGCACACCCGTGGTTCAAAACACTCAAACCTTTTACTTAAAAACGATACACATAATTAATTATTCATTCAGCCAAAAAGTTTCATTTAAAGGATAAGGGAATAAAAATGC